>CAZVNF010000005.1:7264-48325 GCA_964628215.1 uncultured Draconibacterium sp. | reverse complement strand
TTTATGGGATATATTAAAATCTGGGTCCACCTTGTATGGACCACCAAAAACCGGGACCCCGTTTTAAGCACTGGCTCACGGAAGCAAATCGTTTCCCATATCCGGGAAAACGCTTTGAACAAAGGTATCTATGTCGACATTGTCAATGGTTATTTTGAACACATTCATTGCCTGGTTTCACTTGGTTCCGGACAGAATATTGACAAAATCGTCCAGCTTCTAAAAGGAGAATCATCCTGCTGGATCAATAAAGGCAACTTATTGCACAAGAAATTCGTATGGCAGTCAGAATATTTTGCGGTGTCGGTAAGTGAATCTTCCCTAAACCGGGTAAGGGACTATATTGTGAACCAGGAGGAACACCACCGCAGGAAGTCATTTCAGGAAGAGTATGATGAATTTATGACCCGGTACAAGTTTGACAAGTTTGTTTCGGGCTAAAGCCTGGGGTCAGCCAGTTTTGCCGGGCCCCCGGACTAAAGTCCGGGGTAATTCATATGGGAGACATACAAGCCTTGGTGGGATTTCCCGATCAGCTCAAAAATTACTGGTACGATTGTCAATCAAAAATCTTATTTGATTGGGGGCACTCGCTGGCCCGACTTCATGGCTAACATGGCTGAATATGAAATTTCCTCCCTGAAATACTCACAGAGTGATTTCCATAATGCAGGATGTGGCATTGTTTGCGGGTGATGGAGTTTGATCTCCCGGTAAGAATCAGAAAGACTTATCTGTTCAATCTCCTTTAAAGCGGCAATGGCAAATGTGGCAGAACGGCTGATTCCTGCGCCGCACGATACCATGATTTTCCTGCCCTGATTTTTTTGAGCTTTGACAAATTCAATACCTTCTTTTAACAAAGGTTCCGGTAACGGCACACCATCATCAACATTAAGGTATAAAGAGATAATGCCCGGGTGTTCCACCAATTCTGCCAGCTGAAGCATGGCGCCAATCTGATGGAACTTCAGCAGCGATAAATTTGTTGTATCACTGTATTTTCCGATGTAAAGCCAGGGCCTGATCTGGTTCATAAAAGAGTAAAAATCCCGGCACGATAAAAATTTATAATGATTTTTTACAGTACCGTGTGTTAAATTGGTTGTGGTAAAAATAGGCATATTTTTTTATCGCTTCTTTTCCTTTGTGTTTAGATTTGGGAAAGTCAGAGTTGAATCGGGATCACAAGCCAAACAATAGGTCGGAGAAAAGTACGAATTACAAAATACGAAGGACAAACGAAAGTGGGAAGTACAAAGTTAGAAGGACGAACAACGGCCGGCCAGCCCCAAACTTTGTACTTCGTCAGTCGTACATCGTACTTCAATTTACTCATAATAACCCTTCAGGAAAACACAAGGAACCTTCAGGAAAACATAAGAAAATATAAGGATTCTTCTCGCTTTTATATGGATCCTTCAAGCCGGCTTCTTGGTTTTAGGGGTAAAACACGCGTCAAATGGCCGTTTCAGAAAATCCGGGGTTAAAGGGTTATCACCGGGAAAAGTACGAAGTACAAAGAACGAAGTACAAACGAAAGTGTGAAGTATAAAGTTCGAAGGACGAACAACGGCCGGCGATTCCCAAACTTTGTACTTCGTCATTCGTACCTCGTACTTGAAATTATTTCACCGTCACCAGCTTCGGTAGGTTCATCGACTAGTCAATGCTGCAGTGACGCATTACGGCGATGTGGCCGGAAAGTAACTATGGGGGGAGTAATGCAGCGAGCAGGATCCCTGAAATTAAAAATGGAATCTTATTCCGCACCCGACCGGTTTTATTACGAAATAATAAGTCGGGTATCCTGTGATTAATATATTAATTTTACCATTGATTATTACATAAAACAATGATCGCAACCAATTATTCATTATCAAAGCATTGGCTGTCGTTGCCTGCCCCCGTGAAAAAAGCAGATATCTTTTTTCTTTACGGAACATCCTGGCATAAACTGGACAAACACGAATCCAATATCTGCCGCATTGATAACGCAACCTTACTGGCAGGTTCGCTTGATGGCTTCAGGCAGGACGCAACCTCCTTTGAAACAGCCGGGAACATTTTTGCTCCTTACTACCGGCAGGCGGATGGCGTGCATACCCTGAGTTTACCGGAAGACAAGCGGCTGGAAATTGTCGGAGACATCCCGGCAAAAGATGTGACTGCTGCCTTCGTGTATTATATTGAACATTTTAACAATGGCCGTCCGTTCATTTTGGCCGGGCATTCACAGGGTTCAAACGTGATGCTGTTCCTGCTGTCAGGATATTTGAAAGAGCATCCTGAAATTTATAAGCAAATGATAGCAGCCTATGCAATTGGTTATCCGGTTACCTGCGATTATATGGCTGAGAATCCTCACCTGAAATACGCAACAGGGCCGGATGATACGGGTGTGGTTATCTCGTTCAATACCCAGTCGCCGGGTGTTCTGCCCGGGGGAAATCCGATTGTCACCACAAACAAGGGTATGGTGATCAATCCGATCACCTGGACAAGGGATGAAACCGTAGCTTCAACTTCTGAGGGACTTGGATCAAACATGAAGGACACGGAAACGTTGCAGTTTAACAGAATACCTCAGTATGCGGATGCAAAGGTTGATAATTCCAAAGGTGTCCTTATATGCAGTAGTGCCGACGAGATGGAATTGTATACAAAATACACCTCCCACTTCGGTCCGGGAGTTTTCCATAGCTTTGATTATCCTTTTTATTACTTCAATATCCGGAAAAATGCCGAAAACAGGGTGGAGAAATTCGTTTTATCTGCCGCACAGATTGACCACCTTCGTTAATTTTACAGGGCATTTTATCCCTCAGTTTACTGCCAAAATAAAATTTGAATGCCACGTGGTATTGTGCAGAAAAAATTAAATTGACAAATGGTCAAATGAACCAATTAAATTATTAGTCTCTGAGGCAGCGGATAGAAAATCCGTACGCCTTACTGGGATAGTTCATGCCACTGAAGCTACTGTGGAAGAACAGGCTCCAGCTGAAAGCGGCATCGTTCTGTGTGCTGCTCCAGTAGTAACCGTATGTGCCTCGATTGCCCAGCAAACCATCGCTGCTGCTCAGGTACCCGGCAGCATGGAGTATTAACGCTGACCCAAAAGGTCCGTTCCAGTTTGTCCAACTGCCACTGGCATCAACGTTGGTCCATTCGGTGTTTGTTGGGATGCGCCAGCCGGTGCCAAGTTCGAGGGTGCATGGGTCTTTTGCTGCCTCCCAGGCAGCGGACAGATTGTCATTTGCAGAATTCCAAGCGGTACCCGGTGTTCGGGTTGTCCCATCATACTTATACCCTTGTTTGCGGTTAAACTGGAAGTACCAGCCTGCCGAAGCCTCGGTAACATCAGAAACCACTGTGGCCTGTTTACTGGCGCCAAGGTTTCTGGTAATCCAGCATTTTGTAAGTTCACCTGCAATGCCGTTGACAGTTTCATATGAAACTGTTTTATTCACCGGTGCAACACCACCGGAAACAAGGTGGTTGATACTGATGGTTAAACCGCAAACAAAAGCAGGGACGGGTTCCATTGAATTCCAAACTATTCCATTGTAAAGATTCAACGCTTTTTCATCAGTATTATAAATAACCAAACCCTCTGCAGGTATAGTAATTGTATTTCGCTGGGCAGTTGTCATTCGTGGAGGAAGAAACCCTTTGTCACCGAATTTCACTTCCAGTCCGGCGGAGGCATCGGGTTCGCTGTTGTCTGCACTGATGCCAACTTGGGCGAAAAGGTAAAAAGATGGGACAAATAAAAAAACCCCCAGCACAATAATAAACTTGTAAAACTTTCTCATAGGATGGCGTATAAATTGGTTACGGTAAAGTTAAACTGAAATCGCATCTGAAATACGAGCATGTGGAAAATATAAGGATCCTTCACGCTTTTATATGGATTCTTCAGGCCCGCTTCTTAGTTTTAGGGGTAAAACACACGTCAAATGGCCGTTTCAGAAAATCCGGGGTTAAAGGCTAATCACCAGGAAAAGTACGAAGTACAAAGAACGAAGTACAAACGAAAGTGGGAAGTATAAAGTTCGAAGGACGAACAACGGCCGGCGATTCCCAAACTTTGTACTTCGTCATTCGTACCTCGTACTTCGAATTACTCCGACGTCACCGAATGCACACGAATTTATTGCCTGATAAATTTATTCCGGATAATGTTGTTTTGCGTCACAACTTCAATAATATACATACCTTTCGGGAATCCCGTGATGTCAATAACCGGGTTGGTGCCGTTTGAATTTGACTTAAGAAACTGTTTCCCTGCTAAATCCGTGATTTTTATTTCGCCATTGGCAAAATCGTCCGGCAAATTAATTTTCAGAACAGTGGCAGCAGGATTTGGAAAAACCTTCAGTTCATTTTCACCGGGGGTAAAGGAGCCTGATATACCCGTGGTGGTTTGACAAAAAGGATCAGGAACAGACACCGCGTTGTAGATGTGAATCGGATAATTCGTCAGGGATATGGCAACGGGTACTGAAATTGTTGCGGGCAAAACAATGCTTGCAGAATCAGTTCCGTTACTGATGATAACATCAGCCAGCGAATCACACCCGTTGATTGAATAATGTGCCTGTTTTGCAAAAATGCCAATGGAGTTTGACGATTGTGAATTTGATGCGAATAAAAAATCTCCGTCATCGCACAGAGTGATCGCGGTAGCTTTCATTAGTTTATTTGCAAGGTAATTCCCGTTACCGTCAAATGTGACAGCTATTCCAACGCTTCCCTCATCAGTCAGATGGGCGACAAGGTTCATGGAAGTGTCTTCTGTCACCTTTACACCGTTTATCACATCGAAAATTGTATAAGGCTCATGAACCGTAAAGCTGGTCCACATTGAAAGGCTCCTGGCCCAGATTAATTCACCCGAACTGGTGGTCCTGAAGATCCTGAACCGACCACTTAAAACACCTCCACCAACGATATCACTGAGAAATACGTAATCGCCGTTGGCAGTTACTGAATGCGTAAAATAGGCCATTGAAGGATCAAGGTTATATTTTTTAGCAGATAATATATTGAAGGCGGTATCGGTAGTAATAAATTCACCATGTTTAAAGGTAATGGAAACTGTACTGTTTTTTATCCCCATGGATGTGATGTTATCCCCGGGATATGATGCGTTCTGAAACGCTTTTGCTGAAACCTGTGTTGCATTTTTATTGAGTCTGATCACAACGGGTTTAAAAGAAGATATGGACACCGCTTCAAGGGCATACGATGAATCGGGCAATTGGATCGTGTTCTTTGATTCGTATCCCCACCGGAACCCCGGAAATGCCACCGACCACAAAACCGCACCGGCAGTATCTAATTTAAATACGGTCACTCCGATGGGAGGAAAGGAATTGTCATTGCCCAGTGTTGCAGTTACAACAAGGTTATTGTCCAGTGTTTTATTAATGCTGGTTGCCTGGAAGGACGAATCAATCCCGGCATCATATCTTTTTATCCAGATGACTGTACCGTTTGGCCGGGTCTTCACGATCCTGATATTGCTGTGAAAATTCATGGCTATGTTGCTTTCGGTTTCAATCCTGTAACAGGCATTGCCTGTCGCTGTAACATCCGTTTCTGAATATACATACAGGTTAAGCGCTGAAGGATAGTAATTATAAAATTGCTGGGCCTGTAAGGTGTTGAAACCAAAAACCAGGATGAATGTAATTAGCAGCTTCATTTTGTTTTTTATGATTCAGGTTGTTATAAATTGAACCGGTTAGTTTTTCTGATTACTCAATTGCCTGTTATGATAAAGGCAGCACCTCTAACTGGCCTGTTCTTTCACCGGCATTCAGTTATTTAGACTAAATATACGCAAATGTAAGTTGTTTTTAAGGTCACTACATAACTTTAACCTTTTTTAACAAATAAAACCGATTGAACGCAATCACACAAAGAAGTGCCATATGCATTGTTCAGCATAGGATCATCTGTTAAAATCAGGGGAAACATTTTTTGTCGTAAATTTGAAGTGTATTTATTTGTTGATCAGGGATCATCCGTCTGATTCAAAAGGTTTTTTACTAAAGTGGTTTTGATGCAAGCAATAAAATCAGTCCCTGCTTCTCCTGCCATTCAGTTTGATGACAAACTGAAGGAAGAAATTTTAAGCCAGATTCACGAAGAAGGAGTGGTTATTGTTCACTGCATCTATAACGCTGAAATAGACGGAGGTATCAGGATATGGAATTCCACTTTTTTAATCGACAAAGCTTCCGGAGACCGCAGCACGATGCACCACGCTGAGAATATAACTGTTGCTCCCGAATGGACGTATGTGCCGGAAGGGAAAACCCACCGGTTCACCTTGATTTTTTCGCCACTTCCAAAATCATGTGAGTTCTTTGATCTGCTGGAAGATATTCCCCAAACCGGAGGTTTCTTCATTCAAAACATCAGGCGGAATAAAAGTGATGTGTACAGTGTGGTCATTCTTTAGGTAACGGGCCAGATCATCAGGTATTTTACTGGTATGATTGCGATCAATCATACTTTTTATTATATTTGAGTTTTTTATGCCGCATTCTGTAAACCAGCCATGTAACAAGTTCCCGGTGAAGTTTTACTGAAAGCGACTGCATCGATCAATCCTGGTTGTAAATTGTGTTTCTAAATTTGGGAAAAATTACAAATTGCGAGAGAATGATACAAAATTGGGAATACTTATTTTTTGAAATGTTTTTTATGTGATTGTTATTCAATGTTTTGTGATTTCATAATATTTATGGCCTGTTGTTTGTATTACTCAAATGATTTTTTCACAATTATAACAATAATCGGTTAACTGACTTTGAAACAGATTTGTAATAAAGCTGACAAATCAAAATCCGGGTGAAATTATTGATACTAAACAATTTAAACTTCAAACAATGAATACGACAAACAGAACCTTACTGGTTTTCCTCCTTTTTATTTCCATTTCTATTTTGCTTTTAAGTTCCTGTAAAAAAACCGAAGATGTTCCATCCGATCCGGTGATCACTTCCATGGACGACCTGAAGGCCCCGGATGGTTTTACGTTCAGTACCAGCCAGGGTGTGGGCATAGAAGTGAGAATGCTCGACAATGAAGATAGCCCGGTTCGCGGGATGAGGGTGGATGTGTATACTTCCGACCCTGACGAAGGAGGACATTTGATGGTTGCTGGCATAACAGACGATCAGGGGTACTTCAAGGTAGATTATCGCATCCCTGCATATCAATCAAGCGTTGTAGTGGGAACCCGGGCCATTGGTTTTCCCAACAGGACAACGGTCAATGTCAGTGCCGGCCAGATTCGTTGCACACTTGGCGGGAAAACCACGCCAAACCGCTATAAAAGCGGAGGAGATGCCTTTTACAAAAGCACGAATACCGTCTATTATCCCATGGGGACTTACAACAGCCTGGGGGTCCCCAACTATCTCACACCAACGAATGATGTTGTGAACGCCGCCATGCTCAACGACATCAATTCAACTCTCCCTGAATATTTCTCTGCCCCGGTAAACCGTCCCGACTATTTCATTTCGACCAATCAGCGCAATGTTACGCTCACGCAGGCGTGCAATGTTTGGGTTACCTTTGTTCATGAAGGCGCAGGTTACAAAAACGTACTGGGTTATTATAAATACAATGCAAACAACCCTCCGGCGAATATCAATGCCGTTGATACTGTGCGGATCATTTTCCCCAACGTTTCGTTCACTAATTCCGGCGGGGGATTAAATTCCGGCAACCGGGTTTACCTCGGCCAGTTTGCACCGGGAACCACCCTGGCCTGGATGCTGATTGCCGATGGATACAGGAACGGGGTTGTAACAAATGGAAACTGGCGCTTTTTTTCTGACAATCAACTCAATCCGGAAGCAAATACTTCGGTCAGACAACATGCAATCTTCTGCAACGATATCGGGCGCGGGAAATTCCTTCTCGGATTCGAAGATATCAAACGGGAAGGCAGCGGTTGCGACAACGATTTTAATGATGCCATTTTTTATGTTTCAGCAGATCCCATTCAGTCCGTCAATACAAGCAATATTCCAATGCCTAATTATACTCAGCCGGATTCTGACTCAGATGGCATTTCCAATGCTTTTGACGATTATCCGGATAATCCATCCAAAGCATTCAATAACTACTATCCCTCGGAAAACAGCGATGGTACGCTCTCATTCGAAGACTTATGGCCTGATAAGGGTGACTATGATATGAACGATGTGGTGATCGATTATAATTTCAACCAGGTAACCAATGGCCAGAACAAGGTTGTATCCATAACAGGCGCCATGACGCTCAGGGCCATGGGTGCCGGGTACAGAAATGGTTTCGGGATACAGCTGCCCATATCACCAACCCAGGTTACCAGTGCGGCAGGAATGCATCTTACGGACAATTATATTACAAATTCAGCCAATGGAACCGAATCCGGTCAGTCGAAAGCCACTGTGATTGTTTTTGACAATGGATATACCGTACTTGAAAAACCTGCATCCGATCCGTATACCGGGGTAAACACTTCTCTGGGGTGTACCTATGTGAGTCCTGTGACCATGAATATAAATATAACACTCAGCGCTCCGGTCAGTCTGAGTGTACTGGGTACACCGCCTTACAATCCGTTTGTGATTGTCAATAAAACCCGTGGCCGTGAGATCCACCTGGTCAACAAACCTCCAACCGACCTGGCTGATGCGGATTTCTTCGGAACAAATGATGATACCAGTATCCCCGGTGGCACCCGGTATTACACCACAGCCAACAATCTTCCCTGGGCTTTTGACATTATTGATCAATTTGATTACCCGATTGAAAAGAAACCTATCCTCGACGGATACACGAAATTTGCTCCATGGACCACGAGCGGCGGGGCGGTTAACTTCGATTGGTTTGTGCCAAACCCGGGTTACCGTAACAGTCAATATATTTTTACCGCGCCGTGATCCGTTTGAATCCAATAGAACAGACATATTGACCGGCTGCGATAACTTAATACAAGATAACTGATAAGCGAACTCCGCGAAGGGTGATCAAACACTTTCGCGGAGTTTTTGTTTATATTTGTTGTATGTTTGGTAAGTTTTTCAGCGCTTTTTATGCCCGTTCAACGAGATGAACTTAAACTGGTCGTCCTGATCATTGCCCACAAGAATATCGGGCAGCTTCTCCGTTTGATTAGCGCCATCAGCCATCCGCAGGTAATCATCTACATACATATTGATAAAAAAAGCGACCTGGATGGTTCCATGTTTCCCGACCACGTCAGGATCGTGAAAAATTCAGTTGCAGTTACCTGGAAATTGTACAGCCAGGTAACGGCAATCATCAATTCCATGAATGAAGTCGTTAGAAATGAGGTGAATTTTGATTATCTCACCCTTATCAGCGGTCAGGATTATCCGATCCGATCCATGGAGACAATTCTTGATTCGCTTGCAGAGCAGGCTGGTACAGAGTTCATTCACCATGTTCCCCTCGATCAAACCGGGTGGAACCAGGCAAGGATACGTTTCGAACGTTTCTATTTTCAATCTTATCCCGGTCCGCTGATCCGTTTCGGAGGCCGCCTGATCACCTTTGTTTGCGATAAGGTGCGGTGGAAAAGAAGGTTCTATAAAGGGTTGCGTCCCTGGGGAGGTTCTGCCTGGTGGACACTGACGCGTCCGTGTATCCTGTATATTCTTAACCTTGTTGAAAAGGATAAAGGCCTGGTCAGCTATATGATGAAGACGATCCATGCCGACGAGATCATATTCCAGACCATCGTTATGAATTCCCCCTTTGCAGAAAAGGCTGTCAGCAAAAACTTCCGGTACATGGAATGGGTCAGGGGGAATCCAAACCCCAACATCCTGACCCGGCTGGATTTCCTGAAGATCGTGGAAAGTCCGCATCACTTTGCACGGAAATTTGATCAGGAAATTGACGAAGAGATCATGGATATACTTGACGATTACCGGAACCGGATCTTGTAACTCCATAACCCGACATACTCCCGTGCGGCCCGGCTGCTGTTTTCCAATGCCTCGGCATCAGGGATGAATTTCAGGAGCGAGAATGCTGAAGGGATGACTTCGTAGTCGGTCGGAGCCGCGATCACCTTCAACCCTGAGCGGGCGAACAGCCAATGTGCCCGTTTCATATGAAGGGCCGATGTCACGAGCAGTATTGACTTTCCCTGTGATTTGCGGATCAGATTCGTAACTTCTTCCAGGTTTTCAACCGTATTCCTGCTTTTTGTACCTGCGATGATGTCCCTTTCCGGAATTCCGAGGTTTATCAGGAATATCTTCATGCCCGAGGCTTCGGGCATTCCATGTTTCACCGGATCGGCGCCGCCGCTGAGGATGATTTGTGCTGATTTTCCCGCTTTGTAGAGCTGCGCGGCAAATAGTTCGCGGTCGGAAGCCCGGTTCAGATCAATGGAGGGGAAAATATACCCTGAATACCTGCTCACCCCTCCGCCAAGGACTACGATGGCATCTGCCTTCGGATAGTCCGAAGGAGGCTGATAGGGGAAAACAGATTCGAGCCGGCCCCGGATAAAATCGCTCCAGGCAGGCGTGCTCCACATCCATAACCATGTTACTGAAAGAAATATCAGGCTTAACCCGGTTTTTTTCATTCCGCGCAACAACAGGAAGAAAGCCAGGGTGAAAACTGTAATGGAAAATCCCAATGGCATCAGGAGTTGCGACAATGCCTTGTACAGGGCGAAAACAGTATCAGACATGGTTTAGGTTTGTATTTCTTTCTGCAGTTGTTTTAACAGTTCCGGAAAATAGCCGATAAAGGAATCGATCATTTTGTACAATTCCGGTGTTTCCACGTATTGTTCCGGTGTTTCCCTGCCTATCTTCCCGATTTTGTTTATATCGGCGATGAGCTGCTTTATAATATTGGTTGAAACCGCATCAATGGCTCCCTTTATTTTATGTGAATGAGCTTCAATTGCGATAATATCATGTTTTTCAGCAGCAATTTTCAAGTCATTCACATACGCAGGCATGACGTCGATAAATGTCCAGATCAACTCGTCGATCATAACGGTGTTGTTGCTGAGAATTTTTACCAAAGGTGTAATATCCGCCAGCTGAACCGTTTCGGATTTGAATGAAATGACCGACATGATTTTTTCAAAGAGGTCGTTTTCGTCGATGGGTTTGGATATGTAACCCTGCATCCCGGCCAGGGTACAACGGTCGATGATCCCGACAAGCACATTGGCCGTGAGGGCGAGGACCGGAGTTTTCACACCAAGTTCATTGCGGAGGATCGTAGTTGCGGTTATTCCATCCATCACCGGCATCTGGAGATCCATGAGGATCAGGTCAAACGACTCCTTTCGAAGACGTTCTACAGCTTGTTCCCCATTTTCAGAAATTTCAACAGCGGCACCCCATTTTTCGAGAATCGCCTGTGCATATAACTGATTGAATTTATTGTCTTCCACCAACAGTACCCGAACTCCATCCAGCGAATGTGCTTTATTTAAGTTGGGCCCGGAGGCCGGTGTTCCTGACGGTTTGTCGCCCGATTCAAAATTGACAGCAAAAAAGAACCTGCTCCCTGAATTTTTTGTGCTCTCCAGTTCGAGTTTTCCGTCCATCAATTCAATAAGCTGCTTGCTGATTGCCAGCCCGAGCCCGGTACCACCATAACTGCGGGTGATGCTCTCGTCTTCCTGATCAAAACTGTTGAATATTTTCAACTGGTTTTCGGGACTGATGCCGATTCCTGTGTCTGCAACCGAAAACCGGATGACTTCGCCCATCTCACTCCGGCCAAGGTTTTCCACGATTACCTCTACATTTCCTTCGGAAGTAAATTTGATGGCGTTGCTTACCAGGTTATTCAGGATTTGCAGCAAACGCTGGGGATCACCTATATGATACCCGCTGATTTGCGGATCGATATGGTAATGAAATTCCAGGCCTTTTTCTTCGGCGCGCAAATCATTTGCATCATACACTTTCCTGATAAGTTCAGAAATGCTGAAATTGGCTTTTGACAATTCGAACTGGCCGGACTCAATTTTCGAAAAATCGAGGATGTCATTCACGATGCTCAATAAATTTTCGGAGGATGCTTTCAGGTTATTGAGCAACCTGAGTTGGGAGGGATCCACATGTGAATCCAGCAACAGCCTGATCATCCCGATAATCGCGTTCATCGGGGTCCTGATTTCATGGCTCATGTTCGCCAGAAACCGGGTCTTGGCGATGTTTGCCGCCTGGGCATCCGTTATCCGGATCCTGTTTGTTAAAACAGTTTGCATTTCGGCAATTGAATCGCAGCTGTTTCCGAAGATTTTCACGATTTGGGTGAGGTCCTGTAATAAATTGTCATCAAACGGCATTTCTCTGGTAAGCACAAGATAGCCTGCAGGCAATACAGGAAAAAGGTACCAGTGGCTGCCATTCATTTCCCCGTGGAAATACTGATCCGATAATGGAATCCTGGTTTCCATATCTTTCCGTACGACTTTTAATGAATTGAGGAATTGGTCATCCGGTGCAAATGAAGCCCAAAGAACATTATCGGTCCCTTTGTCATCGCTGGCGAATATGGCCCTGCTGCAGTTAAATTCGCTGATCAACAGGGGTATGGTACGATCAAAAAATGCTGACAAACCGTTGGGGGCATCTCCCTTTTGAAGGCAGGAGGAAACCGCCATTCGAAAAAATTTATGATCTTTGATCTCACCCATAGGTTCAGGTTGAAAAATTATGTAATATTGAAAATTGTTTTGCAAGAATTAATGTAACTTTGTATTAGATAAAGAGATCAAAAGTAAGTAATATCAGTTTGTCAACCAAATTCCTGCCATGTTTATACTTATAGTTGAAGACGAGCACATCTATGCAAAAATGATAATGTTAAAACTGGAACAGAACGGTTATACGGATCTGAAACATGTGGATAATGCATTGGAATGCATTCAGCAGGTGCGTGAAGACAAGGTTCCCGATATTATAATCCTGGATTATAACCTGGGTAATCTCACTGGTGTATCCACCTTGCAACAGATCATGGCCTACAAGCCCGACCTGGAGGTTATTCTGTTGTCGGGGCAGAGTGAGGTGGATGTGGCTGTACTATCCATCAAGAAAGGAGCCCGTGAGTACATTATAAAAGAAGATGGGGCACTTGATAAACTACTGACTGTTATCAAAGAAATTGAGACCGAAATGGCCAGGAAGAAAGATAGCAAACCGGTAAAAAAACTTTTCGGCAAGGTAAAAGATTTTCTTATGGACAATGAATGATATTGAATTGCATTCTTTTTGATGTATATTCGCATTCAGAATTGTTTGTTAGGGTCACCTTGTTCTTTTATTTCTCATGAAAACTGTCTTTTTTTTTCGCAGGGTTAATGCCCCCTGGCACCATAGCATTGAAGAGTTGTTCGACACAATTATCAATGCATTGCCTGCACGCGTGACATCTTCCAGGTATGTCATGCAGAAGAACAGTACCGGTTTGTGGAACCGGGTTTACAATACCATCGATTCTGCTTTTCACCAGGGTGATGTAAATCATATTACCGGCGATGTACATTACATCGCTGCTTTCATGAAAAAGCACAAGACCATCCTCACCATTCACGACATGCGGATCCTGCTGTCGGGGAGCCAGCTAAAAAAAGCGGTGATCAAATTCTTCTGGTTTACCATGCCCTCGTGGCGCGTGAGGTTTATAACAGTTATTTCAGAGTTCAGTAAAAAAGAGCTGATGCGGCTCACCGGCATTCCTTCCTCAAAGATTCTCGTGGTGTACGATTGCGTTTCGCGGGACATTCTGCCGGTTCCCCGTGAATTCAACACTGCCAGGCCGGTTATCCTGAACATCGGCACCACGCCCAACAAGAATCTTCACCGGGTTATCCCCGCCCTTGAGGGATTGGAGGTTACCCTTGTAATCATTGGGAAACTGAACGCGGAACAGGAGGAACTGCTTCAAAAGCACCGTATCAATTTTGAGAACTATTTCAACCTGCCTTATGAGCAGGTTCTCGATCACTACAGGAAATCGGATATCATCCTCTTCGCCTCCACCTATGAAGGGTTTGGGTTGCCCATTCTTGAAGCCAATTCTGTTGGCCGGCCGGTTATTGCAGGCAACAACACCTCGCTCCCTGAAGTAGCCGGCAATGCCGCATTGCTCGTGGATGCAGGAAGCGTACAGGCCATACGCAGTGCAGTGGAGAGGATTATCAATGAGCCGGAACTTCGAAATCGATTGATCATCAATGGGTTCGAAAATGTCAAGCGGTTTCACCCGGAAACGATCGGGGAGGAATTTGCTTCTATCTACGAAAAAATAATGCAGAACTAACATGAAGAAGATCCTCTCCTTTACCGATTATTACTGGCCTGGCTACAAAGCCGGCGGAACCATCAGGGCCTTCATGAACCAGGTGGATTATCTGAAGGATGATTTTGAGTTTTTCATCGTTACGCGCGATAAGGATTACACGGAGACAACTCCCTATCCCAATGTTATTCAGAATCAATGGACCCATCCCGAACCGAATGTACACATATATTACGTATCTGCAGATGCTCAAAAACCGGGACTGTTCCGCAAGCTGATCAGGGAGGTGGATCACGATGTTGTTTACATCCATTTGCTGTTTGGTTTCTGGTTTTCGATCCTTCCACTGGTTCTGGCTAAGTTTCACGGAAGCAAAAAGATCATCCTGGCTGCACATGGCGTGCTGGGTCACGGCGCACTCGGCGTGAAACCGGGAAGGAAGAAGATTTTCCTTTCAGCCATGAAGTGGATTGGTTTTTACCGCGGAACCATTTTCCATTCAGTTACGGATCATGAAACGGTTGATATCAGGACCCATATCGGCCCTAAGACCGAAATCAGGGAGGCCCGTGAACTACCCCGCAAGGTTTCAACCAGGCCGATGCACGCAAAAAAAACAGAAGGAAAGCTGAAAATTGTCACAATTGCAAGGATATCTCCTGAAAAAAACCAGTTATTTGCCCTCGAAATCCTAAAAGGATGTAAGGAGTATACGATTCAATACGACCTGGTGGGACCGGTCAATGATGAAAATTACTGGAGCATGTGCAGGGCGGTTATTGATTCCATGCCGCCGAATATTAAAGTAACTTACCGAGGAAGTATCAACAGCGAGCTTATTCTCGGGGAGTTGCAACAATACGACCTGATGTTGCTGCCTACGACAGGCGAGAATTTTGGACATACGATCCTTGAAAGTTTCATGGCCGGATGCCCGGTGATCATCAGCGATCAAACACCTTGGAAAAAACTGGCAGAAGCAGGTATAGGCCGGGATATCCCGCTGAAAGATCAGGATGTTTTCCGTGCCGCCATTGAGCATTTTGCTTCACTTGGTCCCGGAGAGTTTGAGGTATATTCAGATAAAGCGTATAAATTTGCAGAGGACTACTGTGCAAACCCGGAAATGCTGGGTGAAAATATTAACCTGTTCAGTTGATGATCATGCGCACGGACCTATCCAGATACGACAACAGCAGCTACCACCCGGGTGCGGGCGCCATCCGGCGGCTGGCATGGTATTATGTCAACATTGTTTTTTTCAAGTCCGCCATGTTTCCTGTCAGCAGCCTGAAATGCACCTTGCTTCGCCTGTTCGGCGCCAGGATTGGGAAGGGAGTGAACATCAAACCTTGTGTGAACATCAAATATCCCTGGCGGCTCACCATTGGCGATTACACCTGGATCGGGGAGAATGCATGGATCGACAACCTCGACTACGTGGTTATCGGCAGCCATTGCTGTATTTCGCAGGGTGCGATGCTTTTGTGCGGGAACCACAATTACCGGAAACCCACATTCGATTTGGTCACAGGCAAAATCACCCTTGAAGATGGTGCCTGGGTGGGAGCGTACAGCATGGTTTGTCCCGGGGTAACCTGCAAGTCACATTCCCTGCTGGCCGTTCATTCAGTGGCCACCCGCAACCTTGCCGCCTATGGCATCTACCAGGGAAATCCGGCTGTTAAAGTCAAGGAACGGGTGTTTGAAGCGGTGCCGGATCCAGTTCAGTCATAAAATGATCGATATTCCATAGCGTATGGCAGAAGAAAAGAAATTTGTAATATCAGTGATTACGATCACTTACAACAGCGAGAAAACACTACGTGGCACTATAGATTCGGTGCTGGGCCAGACGTATAAAGATATTGAGTACATTATTGTTGACGGAAAGTCGAAGGACTCCACCTGCGACATTGTCCGCTCATACGGTGACCGTATCTCGAAATTTGTTTCAGAAAAAGATAATGGACTATACGATGCCCTGAACAAGGGAATCGGGATGGCCACAGGAGATGTTGTAGGGTTTCTTCATTCCGACGACATTTATGCTTCGGTTGACTCACTCAAAGTGATCGCTGAGGCATTTTCTATCTCTCATATTAAGCCTGATTCTGTTTATGGCGACCTGGTTTACGTTGATCAGGCAGATACTTCCAAGATTATCAGATTCTGGCGGTCGGGGATGTTTCATCCCAGAAAAATGCTTTTCGGCTGGATGCCACCCCACCCGACGTTTTACGTAAAGCGCGAGGTTTATCTCAAATATGGTTCTTTCAATACAACATTCAAAATAGCAGCCGATTATGAATCGATACTCCGGTTCCTTGTAAAGCGCAAGATCAGTACATTTTATATACCTTTGGTACTGGTTCGCATGAGGGTGGGGGGAGAGAGCAACAAGAGCATAAAGAACATGATCAGGAAAAGCTGGGAAGACATCCGGGCCCTGACTATCAACAGAATATTCTTCTTTTCAGCCTTGTTCAGCAAGAACGCTTCAAAGTTCAAACAGTTCGTGCCCCCGGATTGGGTAAACCGGCAAATGAGAAACTCTTAAAAAAGATATATGTCCCAATTTGTATTATACGTGATCGCCTTTGCCATCAGTTTCATTGTGTGCTTCATACTGATTCCGATTATCATCAAGTTATCAATCCGGTACAACCTGGTTGATAAACCCAATGAGCGGAAAGTCCATAAAGTCCCGATCAGCCGGTTGGGCGGGCTCGGTATTGTACTCGGTACCCTGGCGGCTGCGCCCCTGTGGTTTCTGAATGGGGATACATCCATGCTGATCCACCTGCTCGCAGGGATGCTGATCCTGATAATTATCGGAGTGATTGATGACATCAGGGAACTGCCTCCCAAGATTAAATTTTTAGGCCAGGTTGTTGCCGCTCTGCTGCTGGCACATGCCGGCCTGCTGATCGACAACCTGTTTGGGGTGTTCGGTATCGAGCATCTGCCCATCGTGATCCAGTACATACTCACAGTTTTTATTGTTGCAGGGATTGTCAACGCATTCAACCTGATAGATGGTATTGACGGGTTGGCCGGCGGGCTTGCCCTGATCGACATGGCCGGCTTTTTCGTGCTGTTTTATTTTGCAGGTGAATTCGGCGCAGCGTTGATTGTGGCTTCGGTGGGAGGCGGTTTACTGGCTTTTCTCAAGTACAATTACCATCCGGCAAGGATATTTATGGGGGATACAGGCTCCATGATCCTGGGCTTTTTACTGTCGGCCATGGGCATCCTGGCACTTGTGATCAGCAGAACCGGGACGTCCTATTTCGTTTACAGTGAGGCCGCCATCATCGTCTTCAGCATTTTTATCCTGCCTGTATATGATACTTTACGCGTTTTTGCCGGGAGGGTTATCAATAAAAAGTCACCCTTCAGCCCTGACAAGACACATATTCACCACCTGCTGATGAAAACGGGTTTCAACCACCCCAAATCAGCCAAACTGCTTTATTTTACCAATATCGTGCTGATCGCAACAGGCTTCTTACTGCGTTCTGAAAAACTGGTACTGGTAGCCCCGCTGCTGGTGCTGGAAGTGATTCTTTTTTCGGAGTTTCTCACCCTTTACAAGTTTATCAAAGCTGTATTCCAGGGGAAGAAACTGCATAGTAAGTCGCTGGATATGCAAAGCGATAACCGACTTTTAATGGATAACCTGAAAGATAAGGATGGAAACGAATAAGCCAATTAGGATCTTCATCGTTGAAGATAGCGAAATTTACGCCAGGAGTCTGAAAAAAAAGCTTGAATCGGAGGGGTTTGAAGTACAGCATTTCAGTACGGGCGAACAGATGATCTCTTCCTGGGAGGATGACCCCGATATAATCCTGCTTGATTATAATATTGAAAGTGAACTCGGGGTTGCCATGAACGGTGAAAAAATCCTGCGGTTCATCCGAAGGATCAGTAGAAATTTGCCTGTCATCACGCTGACTGCCACCAACGACGACATCGGCATGGCAACCAATATGCTCAAACTTGGCGCAGTTGATTTCATTGTGAAGCGGAAGGACCAGGAGGCATTTCCAGATTTGCTAAAAACGATCAGGCAGGTACTTGAAGCAAGAATTCTCCGTGAAGAGATGTCAAAAAACAAGATACGGGTTAAAAAGTACCAGCAGCATCTGGTGATTTTTATATTAAGCATCGCCCTTGCGGCCATGACTCTTCTCTGGTTATTATCCTGATGCTGAATAACTAATCTCATGGCTATCCGTTCTGTTTTCGGCAATCGTGACATCCGCGAGAAGAAGTCTCTCCAAAACCGGGATTATTATAAAACACTGATTGAGAATAAAAAAGAAGCGACTTTCCTGTGCGACGGCGAAGGAGATCTTTTCCTGTTGAATAAAAAAGCGCAGTTAATGACCGGCTTCGGTGAAGAAGATATCCGTGAATTTCATATCCGGGATTTGTTCGTTACCTTGAAAAGTGCTGAGAATCAACTAGATTCGAGACAATTATCTGAATTTACCACAAAGTTGTACCTGCTTGATTCCCGCCGGTACCTCATGCCTGTGGTTTTTGATTTTAAGGAGATCGAAGGGCAGAAGTTCTTATGCACCTGTGTTGAAGCAGAAGAAAATGAAACTCCTTCAAGGGCACGTGAAGCCATGGTTCAGCTTCCGGTTGAACCTTCGGTGATTGGCACCCCGCCATCCAAACCCGAAGCACAGGCCCGCTGGAACGTTGATTTTGAGCACAAGGTCAGAAACCTGTTGAGCAGTATCCTCGGTTTTGGTTCAATAATGGCCCGGGAACCTGTGATAATCGGGGATAAAAAACTGGCAAATAACCTCGACTCGATCCTGAAGAGCGGGAACCAGCTCAAGAAGCTTTTCAACCAGAGCAGTTTTGGGGACGGCGATTCGCATGAAGTGAACCGCACCGCCTGCGTTTTATCTCCGATCATTCAAAAAGCAGTGATCCTGCTTGAACCGCTCGCTTATCTCAACAGCCAGACCATCACGGTTGCCAAACATGCGGATATCAAGGTGATTACCGACGAAACCCTGTTGCTTGACCTGCTGAAATTCCTGATCAGCAAGGCCATTACCTACACCCGCCGGGAGGAAGTGCGACTAGAGGTAACAGAGGACAGGAGCACCCGCAAAGTAACGATCAGTATTGATAATCTGGGTCAGGACATTCCCCAGGGAATCATTAATTTCATCAAACGCGAGGTTTCAAAAGACAAGTATGACCTGTCGAACCCCATCGTTGCTCAAAACAAGGAGATACTGTCGATACTGCATACCCTCAACCGGATAGAAGGGAAGATTACCTTTTCTACCAGTGAAACCCTGGGTGAGATCGCACAGATTATGCTGCCCCTGGCATCGGATGCCGACAGTATTGACGATGTGGCGGTACTGGAAAATTCAATCAAAAATAAATCCCTGAAAATCCTGATCATAGAAGACGAGAAATTCTCAGCCATGATCCTGCAGATTTTCCTGGATAAGATCGCCGAAGTTTCCATTGCCTATTCTGGCAATGAAGCCCTTAACATTATCGAGATCTTTTACAACCGGGGTGTTGTGTTCAATGCGGTGATCTGCGATATTGGTTTACCGCTGCCCTGGGATGGCATCATGCTCAAGCTCGAGATAGAAAAAAGATGGCCTGAATATCAGAATACACCATTTCTTGCTCAGACTGCCTTCACTGCCAAAAGTTACGCAGACCGGATTATGGAGAGCAAATTCAATGAGATGTTGATTAAACCGATCAACCGGAACGATATCCTGATGTTTCTGGATAAATACTGCAGGTAATTTTTCTATTTCATTTATTTGCATTTCAAATTTATTATATTTGTTCGACTTTAAAACAAAGATCATTCATGGCTTTATTTTCAACAGACCGTGGCTTAAGGTATTATTGGTTGTTTTTTCTCATTTCTCTGTCTGCAGGAGTCCTGACCTCCTGTATTCCGCAGAAGAAAATGTTGTTGATGCAATATGAAAAGCTGATAGACAGTACCTATGCGACTACTTTTGATGGAACCCATTTTGAAGACACGATTTATCGGCTTCAACCCAATGATTATCTGTATATCAGCATCACTTCAGTCGAAAAGCCAATCACGCAATTCATTGAGCCGGTAGCCGGTATCAATTATCTTAACAGCGAGAACCAGGCTCTGGTAGGGTATCACGTGTATGACGATGGCAAGATTTATTTCCCATATATAGGAATGATCCCGGTTGGAGGGCTTACGATCCTGCAGGCGAGAGATACCGTTAAAACCCATGTGACAAAGCTTGTTGGCAGGTGCAGGATTGAAATCACCCTGATAAACAATACAATATATATGTTAGGTGAATTCACGAAACAGGGAACGTATAACATGACACGCAACAAGCTGGGCATATATGAAGCCATCACCCTCGCCAGCGGACTGACCGATTATGCCAAGCGGGACAAAATCAAGGTGTTAAGAACGGAGAATGGTGTAAGAAAAATGTATGTTGTGGATGTGAAAAACGGTGGCCAGATCGGGAAAAACATGTTTTATGTGTATCCCAACGATGTGATTTATGCAGAACCGATGAAGGCCAAGTCGATTGGGGTTACACCGACATTTTCGCTTGCCGTGCTGACAACCATCGTGTCATTCGCAATATTGGTAACAACGTTGTTTAAATAATAATCGGTTGTGGGGAAAGCAGGAAATAACCTGACCAGCGGGATTGATTTCAAAAGGGTGCTGAACAAATACCTGAAGAACTGGTATTTGTTTGCCATTGCGATCATGATTGCCTATATGTCCGCTTCTGTTACCAACCGTTATGTGATTCCTATTTACAGTTTGTCCACTTCCGTGCTGATCGAGGATAAAAGCAATAAATCGATGCTGGATCAGCGTGGTTCGATCTCGGCAGATCCCTTGTTCCTGAATTCCAAACTGATCGACAACCAGATATCCCTGTTAAAATCATTTGCACAGATCAAACTGATCATACAGCGGCTGAATTTTGATGTGTCGTATTTTGCCAAAGGAAAATACATCTGGGAAGAAGTTTACAAAAGGGCCCCGTTTGTTGTCAGGTTCGATTCAGGGCATCCCCAGATCAAAGGGGTCAGACTGGATATCAGGTTTAACGGAAAGGAGAATTTTCAGGTATGGTCAGAAAATCTTGGAATTTTTAAAAAACCAAGAAATTACCGGTTCGGGGAGACCATTTCGGGGAAGGATTATTCATTTACTGTAATGCTCAAGGACAGTATCAATCCGCTCGACTATTCCGGCCAGGAATATGGTTTTCAACTTAATGATATCAACCAGCTGACATCTGAATACCGGAAAAAGACCAATATCAGCCCGGATAAGGGGACATCTGTCATCATTATCTCTTCTTCCGGTCCGAATAAGGAAAAAGAAAAAGATTATCTCAACGAACTTACCCGCATGTTCCTGATTACGAACCTGGAAAAAAAGAACCGGATATTAACAAGTACTATTACATTTATTGACAGGCAGTTGAGTCAAATGGGAATAGAGTTGGATTCTGCAGAATCCAAGCTGGAGGAATTCCGCAAGAACAACAAGTTCATGCAACTGTCCGCCAAGGCTGCAGCCCTTCTGGCCGAAACCAATAATCTGGCCAAAGAACGGGCGAACCTGATCGCCGACAAGAAGTATTATGAGTATTTACTGGATTACCTGCTCTCCCACAATAGTTTTGAAGATATTGTAATGCCATCTACCGTAGGGTTGAGCCTGCCATTGTTTTCAGATCTTGTATTGAAGTTGTCAACCGTAAGCCTGGAAAAGGAGGATCTGATTGCGAACTCTTCGCGCCAGAATCCTTATATCCAAACTCTTGAGGAGCAGATCACGAACATGAAAGTTGCCTTGATAGAGAACATGCGCAGCATCATAAAAACAACGCAATTGAAAATCGATGACCTTGAACAGCGCATCATGGAAAAGGAAGCCGATTTCGCCACCTTACCCGGGGTGGAACGTAAATACCTGGAGATTGAGCGGAAGTACAACGTTTTCAACAACATGTACGATTTTCTGCTGCGTAGAAAATCGGAGGTTGAAATCCAGCGGGCAGGGAATACTTCTGACCATGAGATAGTTGATTATGCCGGTAATACCGGGATCAGCATTGTTTCTGCAAGCCCGAAAACTGCCTATGTCAACGCCATGGTATGGGCAGTCCTGATCCCTGCCGTGTTCCTGTTCCTTGTGGTGATCCTGAACAACAGGATCATGTCGAGAGACGACATTGAAGGCATTACGGATGTGCCTGTTATTGGCAGTTTGATTCGCAATACCGATAAACGGACCGGGAAATTGCTGCTCAACGCCAATTCGGTTTTCACTGAAACGCTCCGCATTATTAAGATCAAACTCAACCTTGATCCACATAAAGGAGAGCAGGTCATCAAAGTAACCTCTTCCAATATCGGGGATGGCAAGACCTTTATCGCGGTGAATCTCGCCTCTATCTATGCCATGGCCGGTAAACGGACATTGCTGCTTGGGTTCGACCTTCATCGTCCGCAGATTTCTGAACACTTCAACCTGTCTATGACAGAAGGCGTTACCAATTATCTGATCAATGATATCCGGATTGAAGATGTCATTCAGCGCACCTTCACAAAAAACCTGGATATACTGCTTTCGGGTCCCATTCCACCGAATCCTGATGAGTTGATAGAATCGGATAAAACACGGCAATTATTTGCTGATTTGCGCCGTAAGTATGAATTCATTATCATGGACACCCCGTCCATAGGCCTCGTTGGGGATGCTTACTTACTCGACAGGCATTCGGATGTGACACTGTTTGCTGTCAGGCAAAACCATACAACCAAAAAGTCTTTTGCCGCATCTATTGCTGAGGCAGTTGCCAACGGGATGAAAGCTGTGAACATTGTTTTTACTGATGTCAAGCAAAAGGTTAGAATCCAGGATATAAATTTTACTGCACCTGCAGCGGAGAACAGTAATATTTTCCTTCGCTATATTGCCCGGTTTCGCAAGACGATCATCAACAAGATCCGGAAATTTTAAAAGAATTAATTAACCATAAAAACCCACATTCATGAGTAAAGTTGCTTTAATAACCGGAGTTACAGGCCAGGACGGGGCTTACCTGTCGGAGTACCTTCTGAAACTGGGATACACCGTACATGGTGTTAAACGCAGGTCCTCACTCTTCAACACCGATCGGATCGACCATCTTTACCAGGATCCTTTCATGACCAACAAGAACTTTTTTCTGCATTATGGCGACATGACAGATTCGACCAACCTGATCAGGATTGTACAGGAAACCCAGCCTGACGAAATCTACAACATCGCGGCCATGTCGCATGTACAGGTCAGTTTTGAAACTGCAGAATATACGGCCAACGCCGATGCCATTGGAACCCTGCGTTTGCTGGAAGCGATCAGGCTCCTGAAACTGACCCATAAGACCCGGTTTTACCAGGCCTCAACAAGCGAACTTTACGGAAAGGTGCAGGAAATCCCGCAAACGGAAAAAACGCCATTTTATCCCCGCTCCCCCTATGCAGTGGCAAAATTGTACGGTTTCTGGATCGTGGTGAATTACCGCGAAGCATACGACATGTTCGCGTGTAACGGGATATTGTTCAACCATGAATCGCCGATCAGGGGAGAGACTTTTGTTACCCGAAAGATCACCCGCGCCGTGGCCAAGATCGCCCTGGGATTGCAGGATACCATTTATCTCGGGAATCTCTCTTCAAAACGTGACTGGGGTCATGCCAAAGATTATATTAAAGCAATGTACCTTATGCTGCAGCAGGACAAAGCCGAAGACTTCGTGATTGCAACCGGTGTAACAACCGAAGTGCGTGAATTTGTGCGGCTTGCCTTCAATGAGCTCGGGATCATTGTTGATTTTGAAGGTGAGGGAGTAGATGAACAGGGTATTGTCCGGGAATGCCTCAATCCGGAATTCCAGGTGAGCAAAGGTAAAGTGGTGGTACGGGTCGATTCCCGGTATTTCCGTCCGACAGAAGTAGAATTACTGATAGGAGATGCTACCAAAGCAAGGGAACAGCTTGGATGGGTACCTGAGCATGATCTCAATTCACTGGTCAAAGATATGGTCAGTGGCGACCTGTTAATCATGCAAAGAGATAAATACCTGAAAGAAGGTGGTTTTGCAATAAAAAACTACTATGAATAAACAAGATAAAATTCTGATCCTCGGATCTGCCGGGATGGTGGGCAGTGCCATCCTGAGAAACCTGCTGGGAAAGGGTCACGATAATCTCGTTGGTACGGATTATCGTTCTGTCGGACAGAAGTTTGATAAAGTAAGATACCGAAAGGTGGATTTGCTTGACCCGATAGCCTGTCATGCACTGTTCACAGAAGAAGAGCCTGATTACGTGTTTGTTGCTGCAGCAAAGGTTGGAGGCATTGTGGCCAACAACACCTACCGGGCACAATTCCTTTACGATAATCTGCAAATCCAGAATAACGTCATCCACCAGGCCTATTTGTCGAAGGTAAAGAAGCTGCTGTTCCTGGGAAGTTCATGTATTTATCCAAAAAATGCACCGCAACCCATCAAGGAAGAGTACCTGCTCACCGGCACGCTTGAATATACCAATGAACCCTATGCCATTGCGAAGATCACCGGACTGAAGATGTGTGAGAGCTACAACCTCACCTATGGCACAAACTTCATCGCGGTGATGCCCACAAATCTCTACGGACCCAACGACAATTACGACCTCCAGAATTCGCATGTGTTTCCGGCCCTGATCCGGAAGTTCCATGAAGCCAAGGTTTCCGGGGCACCCAACGTGACCATCTGGGGAACCGGTACTCCTCTCCGTGAATTCATGCATGTGGACGATCTTGCCGCAGCCGTTATTTTCCTGATGGAAACCTACAATGGAAGCAAATTCGTGAACATCGGATGGGGAAAAGACATTACCATCAAGGACCTGGCTTTCCTGATCAAAGAGGTGGTCGGATTTGAAGGTGAACTGGTTTTCGACCATTCCAAACCCGATGGGACACCACGCAAATTACTTGATGTATCCCTTCTGACGTCTCTTGGCTTTACGCCCTCCATACATATCAGGGAAGGCATCACGAGCACTTATGCCGACTTTTTGAATAAATATGCTTAAATGGTAACAATTCGAGAAAAAATCCTATGACTTCAATAGATACTGGTCAACAGGCAAATATCCTGCCCGACGAATGGACGATGATCCTCAGGCCCAAGCGTAACCTGCTTGATGTCAACCTGCATGAACTATGGCAATACCGTGACCTGATCATGCTTTTCGTGAAGCGCGATTTTGTCTCAAAGTTCAAGCAAACAATCCTGGGCCCTTTGTGGTTTATTATTCAACCCCTGCTGACCACCATCATGTTTACGATCATTTTCGGAAATATTGCAGGTATATCAACCAGCGGGATCCCGAAAATGCTCTTTTATATGACGGGAATTGTCGGATGGACCTATTTCTCAACCTGTCTGAATGACACATCCCAAACTTTCATAAAAAATGCGTCGATTTTTGGGAAAGTTTATTTTCCAAGGCTGGCGCTGCCTATCTCAGTGGTTATCTCCAACCTGGTCAGTTTTGTCATTCAGTTTGTATTCCTGCTTGCGTTTCTGGCGTATTTCATGATAACCGGTGCTGATGTTTCCCCCAACATCAATGTGCTGTGGTTGCCCTTCCTCGTGCTGTTGATGGCCGGGCTGGGCCTGGGTTTCGGGATCATCATCTCTTCCCTGACCACCAAGTACCGTGACCTGACCCACCTTGTTACCTTTGGGGTTACGTTATGGATGTACGCCACACCGATTATTTACCCGCTTTCCGAAATTCCTGAAAAATACCAGATGCTGGTGCTTGCCAATCCGATGACTCCGGTAGTGGAAACATTTAAAACCGCTTTGCTGGGTGTGGGAGTAATCAATTATTGGCATATTCTTTACAGTTTTTGTTTTGCCATCGTCCTGCTGGCGGTCGGGGTAGTGATCTTCAACAAGGTTGAAAAAACCTTTATGGATACAGTGTGATCAGGTTTTCAGGATCACTTTATTAAACTTCAGTCATACGTTAAAAAACTGCAAAATGTCGAATGTTGTCATAAAAGTTGAAAATGTATCCAAACAATACCGGTTGGGAACTGTGGGTACCGGAACCTTAAGCCATGACCTTAACCGTTTTTTTGCAAAAACCATGGGAAAAGAAGACCCGCACGGCAAAGTTGGTGTTGCCAACCGGCTTGATACGGTTGACGGCCGGTTTGTATGGGCGTTGCAAAATATCAACCTTGAGATCTGCGATGGTGAGGTGCTCGGGATCGTGGGGAAGAACGGAGCCGGAAAGTCAACCATGCTGAAACTTTTGTCGCGGGTTACAGCGCCTACTACCGGCCTGATCAAGGTCAAGGGGCGCATCGCCAGCCTGCTCGAAGTGGGAACCGGATTTCACCCGGAACTGACCGGCAGGGAGAACATTTACCTGAATGGTGCCATTCTTGGCATGACGAAAAAGGAGATCAGTTCGAAATTTGATGAGATCGTTGAATTCTCCGGGGTGAAAAAATATGTTAATACCCCTGTAAAGCGTTATTCTTCAGGTATGTACGTGAGACTGGCATTTGCAGTGGCTGCCCACCTTGAACCGGAGATACTGATCGTAGATGAAGTTCTTGCGGTCGGCGATGCTGAATTCCAGAAAAAAGCCATTGGTAAAATGCAGGATGTTTCGCGAAGCGGCCGGACGGTATTGTTCGTCAGCCACAATCTTACCGCGGTTGAGCAACTTTGCACCAAGGGGGTGCTTATGCAAAATGGCATGCTGAAAATGGAAGGGAAAGTGCACGATATTACTTCCGCTTATAAGCAGATGTCGGTTGATGAGAATGAATTGCGCAGGAGTGGAACGCGTGTCATGGAATTCCAGGAGTATAAAATGACCGATATGAACGGCCGGAAGATCGACGAAGTTTTTCTGGGCGACGATTTCAAAATCATAGCTACTGCCAAAGCGAAAGACCAGATCGATTTCTGTGACATGACCCTCGACATCCGGAACGATTCCAATGAATTCATCGGGCATGTAACCAACGCCGACGATCGCTTCGAAATAAAGAAACTGGGCAATGGAGAATCGATGACCATTGAGGTGTGCGTAAAAAACATCTGCTTCTCACCGGCTACCTATTACATCTCCCTCTGGCTTGGCAATTCCTACGGAACCTTCGATTACATTGAAAATTGCATCCGGTTTACCATCAAACAGGGCGATAATTTTATCCAGAGGCCTTATCCTTTCGATAAAAGAGCGAAAACAGTTCTTCAGTCTTCCTGGCAATTCAAATAAAACCCATGGAAACACCGCCTCTTTTAAGTGTACTGATGCCGGTTTACAATGGCCGTGATTATCTCCGACCAGCCATTGACAGTATTCTGGCACAAACTTTCCGTGATTTTGAACTGATCATTGTCAATGATGGTTCAACCGACGACACCCAGTCGATCCTTGAAGAGTACCATGATCCAAGGATCGTGCGCGTGGTTCAGAAAAATCAGGGGGTAGCCCGGTCGTTGAACAACGGACTGGACCTTGTTCGCGGGAAGTATGTCAGACGTCATGATGCCGATGATGTGTCAACCCCGGATTCATTCCGCATCCAGGTTGATTTCATGGAAAGTCACCCCGATTATGTAATGGTATGCAACCAGGAGGCTTTTATGACGGCCAGCGGAAAAATTGCCTGGAAATACCGGGTTCCGAACAGTAATTTTTTCCAGGGTAAAGAGGTTGTCGACCTTGATCTCAGCCATTTTAATATTAACAGTTCCAGTCCGGTTGTTCATGGAACCGCTTGTTACAGAACAGAAGAGGTGATCGGGATCGGGAAATACCGGACGGAGTTCACGGTGTCGGAAGATAACGACCTTTGGCTGCGTTTACTGGAGAAATACAAAATTGCCGTTCTGAATCAGTGTACCTATTTTATGCGTCTGCACGGATCATCGGCCACCCAGCGTCACGCAGGAAAGATCAAATATTTCAGGCAGTTACTGATCGATTATTCCATCCAGCGACGGGAAACAGGATCGGATCCCATCATGCGTGGCGAGCCTGTGCCGCCTGCACCTCAGCCTGTTGCCGCAGAAAAGCAGGTTCAAACCTCAAAGCCAGGGAAAAATTTCCGGGAAGATCTTCGCTATATTTACGGATTGGTTGTAAATGCAAAGGATTGGGGGGAAATAAAAAAGTATGCCGGCGAGATTATCCGCGATGGCTGGAAAGATAAGCGCACCTGGAAAATGTTGCTTTTCCCGATCGTGGGTGACCAAATTGTAAAAGCCGGTGTTTCAGCGAAATCGGTCTTCCGGGGCAAGAATACATAATTAACATATAAACCATGAATGCCAGGCACCCACTCGTTTCCGTGATCATTCCGAACTACAACCGGGGTGACCTGTTACAGGAGACCCTGGATTCGCTGTTAAGGCAGGACTATACTGAGTGGGAAGCCCTTGTGGTAGACGACGGATCGTCAGACAACAGTGCAGAAGTGGGAAGCAAATACATGCAAAAGGATCGAAGGATACGATACCTTTTCCGGGACAGGGATCCCCGCGGCGCTCCTACCTGCCGGAACATCGGTTTAACTGAATCCGGGGGGGAATACGTCATTTTTCTCGATTCCGACGATCTGCTTACTTCCGGTGCGTTATCACAAAGAATAGAAACGATCCAAACCAATTCGGAACTTGATTTCTGGGTTTTCCCGATTCTCATGTTCCGCGATGATCCGGCGAAAGCATCCACACTTTGGAATATTGACAATGGTGAATCCGACCTTCACCGCTTCCTGGTCCTTGATGCACCCTGGCAAACTACAGGCCCGATCTGGCGGAAAGAGGCTGTTTTGAAGATCGGGGGTTTTACAGAAGGATTGGCGTGCTGGCAGGATGTGGATTTTCATCTGAAGGCGATCATTGCCGGGCTGAAGGGTAAAAAGTTTTACAACCTGCCTCCCGACGTGCTTTACCGGCAACATGAAACGCACAGCATCAGCCAGAGTGAGATCAGTTCACCGGCAAAACTTAAGAGCCGGTTTGATATTTTCAAACAGCACACACTTGCGTTGCAGGAAAATAATTTCAATGTGGCAGATTCTGCAATGCAGGTCAGGTATGATCTCCAACTTCTTGGAGGCAATATTGCCATTGGTGCGGCCAGGGCGCTTAATGCGGATATTTGTGCGAAAGTGATCCGGTTTGGGTCGCAACAGGGGATTTTTCCATCAGAGGTAGTCAGACAACTCTTGATTTTTCTGGCGTTTTACCAGTTGCGATTGAATAAAATAGCCCCCCTGGATGCCAAAATAAAAGCGAAAACCCGGATGTACCGGCAGGATTCGAATATCGGAAAACATCAATATAAACAAACCAATTGAGTTGAACGGGAACACGGTAGCAAAACCCCTGATTTCAGTCGTCATTCCTGTGAAAAATGGCGCTGATACCCTGCGTTCATGTCTCGATGGTATTTTCAGTCAAACCCTGCGGAGCAAGATCGAAGTGATCGTGATCGATTCAGGTTCTACCGACGGAACGTTGGAACTGTTAAAGGAGTATCCTGTAATTGTTCATCCTCTTCCGCCAAAGGAATTCAATCATGGTGAAACACGCAATCTCGGTATCCGGTTAGCCCGGGGGGAGTTTGTTGTAATGACAGTTCAGGATGCCACCCCTGCTACTGACAACTGGCTGGAAATCATGCTTGAACATTTCAGTGATCCTGCCGTTATCGCAGTGTGTGGCCAGCAGATCGTGGGACACGACAAAGACAAAAACCCTCTGCAGTGGTTTTCGCCATCGGGTGAAGCACAGCCTCAAAAAATCGTATATCCCGATCCGTCAAAATTCATCAGCCTTACCGGAAAGCAGCAGCACGCATTTTGTAACTGGGATGATGTGAATGCGATGTACCGCAAATCGGCAAAAGATAAAATCCCCTTCCGGAAGCTCATGTTCTCAGAAGATACCCTGTGGGCCAAGGATGCACTCTCGCAGGGACAGACACTGGTTTATGATTACCGGGCCAGGGTGTATCATTACCATCACCAGGATTTCAAGTTTTATTTTAAGCGTACTTATGTTATTCTTTATCAGAATTATAAATTTTACGATTACGTTAAATTTCCCAAAAATCCTTTCGTCCAGGTTCCACAGATCATCGTCAGGATGTTCCGTAAGAATATGCCATTGGGCGAACGTTTAAATTGGATCTCCTACAACCTGAAACTGGTGGCCGCTGCCTGGTCAGCTGCGATTATCTTCCTGCTGAATGCCCGTTTCAGGGGGATGCAGGGGGTTGAATCTTCCCAGAAATATTTCGTTGGCTACCCTCCCCAGGGTGTCCAGTCAAAACCCAAATAGAGAAATTATGACGGATCCGGAAAAACCAATGGTGAGCGTGCTCATGACAACCTACAACCGCGAGAAATACCTTGTCCAGGCGGTTGAAAGCGTGCTTGCAAGCACTTACAGAGATTTTGAGCTGATCATCGTGGATGACCAGTCGAAAGACCGCAGCCTGGCTATTGCACAAGAACTTGCCGGGAAAGATTCAAGGATCAGGGTGATCCTGAACGAGAAAAATATGGGTGACTACCCGAACCGCAACAAGGCGGCCAGCCTGGCCCGGGGAAAGTACCTCAAGTATGTGGATGCCGACGACCTGATTTATCCGACCGGCTTGCAGGTGCTTGTGGATAGTATGGAACGTTTCCCGGAAGCGGGATACGGGCTTGGCTCTCTTCCGCAGGATAAGTTCCGGATTTTTCCCTTTGTTCTTTCACCCGAGGAAGCCTACAAGAGGCACTATTTCAAAGAGCAATTGTTTCATAAAGCGCCGTTGTCGGCCATCCTGCGCAAGGATATCTTTGAGGCTGTGGGTGGTTTCACCGGGCGCAGGTATCTGGGCGACTTCGAGATGTGGCATGTCCTTTCTGCCCGCTACCCGGTTCTCCTGATGCCGCAGGGCATTGTTTGGTACCGCGAGCATGAAGAGCAGGAGATGCAAAACAACCGGACCGACTTTACCATCCCGTTCAAATATCTTAAATGCTCCGAGGAGATGATCAACAAGCCGGAATGCCCGCTTTCTCCCGAAGATCGTGCAAAAGCGTTACAGAAAATACACTGGAACATGGCCAGGTACATCCTGGGTGTAGGAAAGAATCATTCGCGTAAAATCATGCAGGAGTTGAGGAAGGAAACGCCATTCTCCTATCTGACGTTGTTAAAACTGGCAAGGAAAGAGCCGAAATTTTAATCCGCCTATGAGTACAGCAGGAAATTTAATCAGGATAAAGCTGATGTACATAAAATACATCGGACAGCGCTTTGCAAGGTTCATTTACTGGAACATCCGTTTGGCTCAGGCCAATCTTGGTCCTGGTGTCAGGATCCACTTTCCGGTGATTGTGGAAGGCAACGGACAGCTTACCATCGGGGCCTGCGCCGAACTTATGAAACGAGTTTCCATTGGGTTGTCGCCCGGAAGCAAAATTATCATCGGCCCGGGATCAAGGATTCATCCCGAAGCGAACATTCATGCCGGAAAGGATACCACCATCCAGCTGGGTGAAAAGTGCTCAATTCTTACCCATGCAGTGGTACGTAACGGAAAAGGCGTTGAGATGGGCGACAAAAGCTCCATCTCCAGTTACTGCAATATTTTTCCCCGGGAGCCGGGTTATGACGGAAAACTGGTGATCGGGAAAGGTTCCAATATCGGAGACAATACCATCATTGACACAAGCGACGATGTAATTATTGGTGACATGGTCGCGCTTGGTCCTTATGACATTGTGTATACCCATGATCATGACTACCGTTCCGACTCCTTTGCTGCCTGGAAAGGAGGGGTTCATACCGGCAAAGTCATCGTGGAGGATGGAGCCTGGGTAGGGGCCAGGGTGACCCTTCTGCCCGGTGTGACCATAGGCAAACGGGCCATCGTTGCGGCGGGTTCCGTGGTTACAAAAAATGTGGCCCCCGGAGATATTGTGGGAGGTATTCCAGCTAAATCGCTGCTTAAAAAGAAAAATGATGAGTGACGCAAAGCCGGTTGTTTCCATCGTCATCCCTGCCTATAATGCAGGCTCGTATATTGCCGAAACACTTGATTCTGTGATCCGGCAATCCTACCCGAATCTTGAAATATTTGTGGTTGACGACGGCTCTTCTGATAATACTGTTGCGGTTGCCAGGCAATTTGCCTCCGCCAATTTGATGGTTTTTGAGCAGAAAAACAGCGGCGCCTGCGTGGCCCGTAACCTGGGGCTTTCAAAGTCGGTGGGGAAATACATCCAGTTTTTGGATGCTGACGATGTGCTGAGTCCCGATAAAATTGAAAGGCAGGTAGAGGTACTGGAGAAAAATCCGGGATTTCTGGGTGTAAGCCTAAGCGTACACTTTATGAATGGAGAGGATTATCTGAAGATGGAGCCCCGTGAGGAATCCTACTGGATCCATGATACTGATGACCCTGTTGAATTTCTGGTCAGGTTGTATGGCGGCGACGGTGAGAGGTGGATGGTGCAAACCAGTGCCTGGCTCACTCCCCGGACAATCACCGATAAAATTGGTCCATGGGACGACAGATTGCTGCTCGATCAGGACGGTGAATACTTCGCCCGTGCAGTACTGGCATCAAAAGGAATCAGAACAACCGGGGGGATCAACTATTACCGCCGGTTTTTCCATGGCAGCAGTATTTCCGGAAAAGCCACCAGGAAAGAGAACCTGCAGAGTGCGTTGCTTGCCCTTAACCTGAAAGCTGAATATCTCGGAAAGCACACCCGTTCAGATCGGTATTTGCAGGCGATGGCCACCCTGTACCTCGAGATTGCAATTAATGCATATCCCCGGTTTCCTGACCTTGTGAAAATTTGTGAGGATCTGGTTGCAAAAACCGGGAAGAAACCTGTTGTGCCGGTACTTGGTGGAAAGCTGATCGAGGTCACCAGGCAGTTGTTCGGCTGGAAAGCTGCGAAGTCTTTCCGGAATAGCATCCATTCCATCCTGAAAAAGTAGCGATTCATGAAGAAGAAGATCTGCATACTCACCCAAAGCCACCTGTGCCGCAACCCCAGGGTTGTAAAGGAATCTACCGCCCTTTCAAAGGCAGGATACGAAGTGGTGATCCTGACTACTTTCACCTACCCCGATTTGCTGGAAGAGGATCTGAAATTAATTGAAAATTCGGGGGTGGTGTTAAAGGGTGTCGTGAACATGATCCCATCGCAGGTGTCGAAGTGGTACAGGCTGAAAGAGCGGCTGGTGCGCAGAATCACCGGGGAAATGATCGCCAGGTTCAACTTTGAAAATGTATATGCCCTGGGATACGACTATGGACGAAATCTGAGAGCAGCGATCCGGGAAAATGCAGATTTGTACACCTGTCATCAGGAAATCAGCACAGTGATAGGTTGTAAACTCATCGAACAGGGTTTCAGGGTGGCTTTTGATTTCGAAGATTGGTATTCCCATGATCTGTTGCCCGAAGCTAACCGGAGCAGGCCGGTGCGATTGCTTGAAAAATATGAGAAATACGCCCTGAACAAAGGTATACTGACCTACACGACCTCCAGTGCAATGGCGGTTGCGATGGCTGAATTTGCCGGCTCACGGGAACCACGAATACTGCAAAATGTTTTTCCGTTTGCTGACCGCGATCATATCGACCATAAGACCAAAGACCGTGTGGATATCACCATGCCTTCCATCCATTGGTATTCACAGACCATAGGACCCGGGCGGGGGATTGAGTTCCTGGTGCAAAGCCTTGAGGATGTGACAATACCTGTTGAGTTTCACCTCCGGGGAAATCTTTTCCAGGATTTTGAACGTACATTGACGGATCAGTTTCCACATCACAAAGGGCATAAGCTTTTTTTTCATTCACTGGTGCCGCATAGTGAACTTTTGTCGCGTATTGCAGAACACGACATAGGACTGGCCACGGAGGAATATATTCCCGACAGCCGCAACCTGACCATTACCAACAAGATTCTGCAATACCTTCAGGGAGGAATCGCCGTTGTTGCTTCAGACACACTGGGTCAGCAGGAGGTTGCAAAAGAGGCACCGGATGCCGTCATGATGTTTAAAAACAAAGACAGGCCAGGACTTTCTTCACTGCTAAACAGTTTACTGAAAGATGCCGACAGGCTGAAGAGGGCAAAACAGGCTGCACTTCAGGCAGCCGGGGATAAATTCTGCTGGGAACACCAGCAACCCTGGCTGGTGAACTGGGTATCTGAGGCATTACAATCCAAATGACCATGAAAAAAGTATTGATCATATCCCCCAATTTTCCCCCGATTAATGCGGCCGACATGCACCGGGTCAGGCAAAGTCTTCAGTATTTTCCGCAAATGGGCTGGCACACAACGGTGGTCGCCGTGGAACCGGCTTTTGTGGAGATGAGCGAAGATCCGATCCTGCTGGAAACCTTTCCCATCGAGTCCGAAATAATACGAATCAAGGCCTGGCCCGCTCAAAAAACCCGGAAATTCGGGCTCGGAAACCTGGGTTACCGGTCGCTGAAGTTTTATCGTGAGGCCTGCAACCCATTGATCAGCAAGAACAAATACGACCTCATCTATTTTTCCACAACCGCTTTCCCGGTGATGGTTTTGGGAAGGTACTGGAAGAAAAAGTTCGGAATCCCATTCATCATCGATATGCAGGACCCCTGGCGGAATGATTTTTATCTTGACAAACCCGGTAACGAACGACCCCCAAAGTTTATGATCGCGTACACCATGGATAAATATATGGAGGCATATGCGATGAAAAAAGTAGATGGAATCATTTCTGTTTCGGCCGGTTATCCCAAAACCCTGATGGAGCGATACACGAACATTAAACCGGAAATGTGCACGGTAATTCCATTTGGCGGGGCATCCATTGATTTCGAAGTGCTTGAAAAGGCGCGACTGAAAAATCCGCTGTTCGGCCGTGACAAGGAAACCATCAATTTTGCATACATCGGCCGTGGCGGGCATGATATGACGGCTGCGGTAAGCGGTATTTTTTCCGCCGTAAAACAGGGCTTGCAGGCTTACCCGGATTTGTTTGGCCGGGTGAGATTCTATTTTGTGGGCACAAGCTATGCAGCTGACGGACAAGGGCAAAAGACCATCGAACCTGTTGCCGCCCGGTTCGGGGTTGAAAAGCAGGTGACAGAGATCACAGACAGGCTGCCTTATTTCACGGCCCTCCAGGTATTGCAGGATGCAGATATCCTGATCATTCCCGGTTCAACAGATACGAATTACACAGCCTCCAAACTTTATCCCTACATCCTCGCAAACAAACCGCTCATTGCCGTATTCAATGAAAACAGCAGTGTGGTGGAGATCCTTGCTAAAACCAAATCCGGGACCTGTGTTACGTTTAAGAATGATGATCCGGTTGAAGAGATCGGGAGAAAAACACTGGATGTCATGCATGATTTCCTGGTAAAGATTCCTTTCACCCCGGGTACCGACTGGAACGAATTTGAACCTTATACTGCACGGGAAGCTACACGGAAGCAGGTTGATTTTTTCAATAAAATCATCGGATTATGAAAACCAAACTTGCCATCATATCTTCCCACCCGATCCAGTACAACGCCCCGATGTTCGCATTGCTCGGCAACTCTGCCATTCTCGACATAAAGGTTTTCTATACCTGGAGCCAGAGCAAAGAATCCTTGTTTGACAAGGATTTCGGGAAGACCATCCAGTGGGATATCCCGCTCCTGGACGGTTATGCGTATGAGTTTGTTGAGAACATATCAAAAACACCGGGACCCGGTTCGTACCGGGGGATGGTTTGTCCGCAACTGAACCGGAAAATAGAATCGTGGGGTGCACAGGCTATTCTGGTTTATGGATGGAACTACCATGCACATTACCATGCCATGAAACATTTCAAGGGTCGCATCCCGGTGTGGTTCAGGGGCGATTCAACGTTGCTGGATGAGACGGGTGGAGCCAAACAGATTCTGCGACGGGCTTTTTTAACGTTTGTTTACCGTAATACGGATTATGCTTTTTACGTTGGAGAGAACAACCGGCAGTACTACCTGAAACATGGTTTTAGCAAAAACCGCCTTTTCTTTGCTCCGCATGCCATTGACAATCATCGTTTCAGCGACCCGGGCGGCGAAATGCGCCGGGAGGCCGCTGTATGGAGAACAGAGTTGGGAATCGGGGAAGAGGAAACCACCGTTTTATTTGTGGGGAAATTCGAATCTAAAAAAGATCCGGAATTGTTGATCCGGGCTGCATTGCTGCTGGATAAGCCCGGGGTCCATTTTATTTTCACCGGCAACGGGGTGCTGGAAGAGAGCCTGAAAACAATGTCGCAGGGAAAAGCCCGGTTTCATTTCATCCCCTTCCAAAACCAGAGCAGGATGCCGGTAGTGTATAACCTGGGCGACATTCTGGCTCTTCCATCACAGGGACCGGGAGAAACATGGGGGCTTACCGTCAATGAAGCCATGGCATGTGGCAAAGCCATCCTTGTAAGTGACAAGTGCGGATGCGCGGCTGACCTGGTGGAACCCGGCAAAAACGGCCTGGTATTCACTGCCGGAAACACTGCTGAATGTGCGGATATGCTTGATCAAATGACTGTTTCAAGAGAGCAGACAAGGAAAATGGGAGAGTTTTCAAGGGAAAAGATTGCCTCCTGGTCGTTTGAAGCTGTTTGCAGGAGCTTTGAGGAGAATATTCCCTTAAAGACCAGAAATTAATAACTGTTCTACATGTATTTTTCAGACAGAGCTATCCGGATATTTTTTATAAGTCTGTTGGTTTTCACCTTCTTCGAGGTGTACACCGATCTGTACTTTTTGTCTGGTATCGGAGTGGCGTTGTTTGCGGGTGTGGCTGTAAAATTCTTCGAGGATCTCGGCAACCGTATCGAGATCAGGGATATGATCGCTTTCATGTCGGTTCTGCAATGGGTGATTGGTCCTATTCTTGCCTACAACCTGCTTCCCTATGACGACCTCTATTATATGTCGGTTCCTGAGGAGGTTTACATGGGGTATATTGTTCCATTCTGCTTTGCCATGATCCTTGGATTGTATTTTCCACTTGCAGATGAACGAATCGTAAACTTTGAAGATATTACCCGCTTAAAGGCCTACCTGGCGGAGAACCCTATGATTGGCTATGTTTTCACGGTTGTCGGACTTGCTGCCGGGTTTACCGGCCACTATCTGCCTCGCAGCCTGACGTTCCTGATGTTCCTTCTCACCAACCTGCAATATGTTGGCGTTTATATGATTCTTTTCGGAACATCAAAGATAAAATGGCTGCTTTTCGCCGGCATCATGGGGCTTGCCACCTCGGCAGCCGTTTTACAGGGAATGTTCGGAGAACTGGTGCAATGGTTCATGCTTTCGTTCCTCATAGTGGCCATTGTGGTTAAAATCCCGATGTGGGCCAAGATCTCACTGATATCTGTCGGGATGATCCTCATCTCTCTGATACAATCTACCAAAGAGGAATACCGGATGGCAACATGGTATGCTGAAAGTACGAAAAGCAATTCCGAGATATACCAGGAGATCATGATGTCAAGGCTTTCTAATCCATCCATGCTTTTCCAGGCAGGTGTCATGCAGAACCTGGGTGCACGTTTGAACCAGGGATGGATCATCGCAAGAATTATGGATCATATGCCGGCGAAACTGCAATATGTACGGGGCGAAACAGTGCAAACTGCCTTGATGGCCGCCTTGCTGCCCCGGATCCTTGCCCCCAATAAAGCCCAGGCGGGAGGAAGGGCCAACTTCGAACGTTTCACCGGTACTCCCTTGCCTGAAACCACCAGCATGGATATCTCACTGGCTGGCGAAGGTTATGCCAACTTTGGCCTCATGGGTGGATGTGCTTTTATTTTCCTGGTGTCGCTTTTTTATAACATACTGATAATTAAGATCATTTCGATATCGAAAAACCATCCTTCCCTGATTCTGTGGATCCCGTTTTTGTTTTTCCAGGTCATGAAGGCTGAGACCGATTTCGCGACGGTTTTCAACTATATTACCAAAGCAGTACTGGTGTGCTGGCTGGTATTCTACACCCAAAAAGTGATTATGGGCTTACTTGAGAAAAAGAAAAAGATCAGTGTGGCAGCCAACAGGCCCATAAAGGAACATTAGTGGTAAGCATATGAGCATAAAGGTCTCGGTCATCACCGTTTGCTGCAACAGCGAAAAGTTCCTGGCCGATGCCATTGGTTCTGTTGCTGCACAAACTTATGGAAATATCGAATATATTGTCATCGACGGGCAGTCTGCTGACAACACCCCGGGTATTATCAAGCGCAACGAAAACCATATCAGCAAATGGATCTCCGAACCCGATCACGGGCTGTACGATGCCATGAATAAAGGCATTGTCCTCGCCACCGGTGATGTTGTGGGGTTTTTACATTCCGATGATTTTTTCTCGAATGAAGGTGTGATCGGGAAAATAGCTGCAGTTTTCGAGAATACCGGGACTGATGCGGTATTTGGCGATATCAGGTATGTAGATCAATCGGATACTTCCAAAGTGCTGACCAGCAGGAAATATGGAAAATACAGCCGCTGGAAGATGCAACTGGGATGGCATCCGCCTCACCCCTCCTTTTACGTGAAACGGGAGTTTTTAGTGAACGGAGGAATGTTTGACACATCATTCGACATTTCTGCTGACTATGATCACATGTTGTGGCTGCTGATAGGAAAGGGGATTCGGACAGAGTATATTCCCGAGGTGCTGGTAAAGATGAGGGTAGGGGGTTTAAGCAACAGGACGATGATCAACGTACGAAAAAAATGGCATGAAGATTATCGTGCCCTGCGAAAAAATCACTTTGGCACACTGCTCACGATTTGCCTGAAGTCACTGCGCCCTGTCTCACATTTTATACACTCGCCCCGTTATTTGTTTGAATGAAAGATGCCGTAAGACATATCCGGGCCCTGATTGCCCTCCCGGCATACAATGAAGAACAACGCATTGGTGGTGTGCTCATGCAATTGGGGCATTGGAAGGATGATGTAATTGTAATCGATGATGGCAGCACCGACAATACCGCCAGACTGGTTAGCGGCCTTGGTTTCAGGTGCCAGTCTCTTCAGGTTAATTCAGGGTTGACCGCAGTTTATACTCTGGCAGAAAAATGGGCTGTAGAGAATAACTACACCCACGTCCTGACCCTCGATGCCGATGGGCAGCATGATGCACAGTATATTCCGGCATTTCTGAAGGCTATGGAGAAGTATGATCTGGTTTCAGGCAGCCGGTTCCATGAAACCGGTCTCATTCCGGAATCGAAGATTGCTTCCAACCTGTTTGCCATCCTGCTGTTTCGAGAGGTTTTAAACAAAACCCTTCCGGATGTTTCCTGCGGCTTCAGGGGGTGGAAAACCGGGCAGTTTTTTTCTGAATCCGCACATGGGGATGAGCCTGTGATCAATCAGTATTTCGGCATAATCTATGAAATGCTCCTGAATCATATACTGAAAGGCAAGCAAGCCGGCTTCGTGAATATTCCGGCCATTTATCATAAAAACGACCCGTTGAATACAAAAATCACTGAGATCATCGGGTTGTTGTCGATGGTTCAAAAGCATAAAAATTCAATGGTTATTCAATCTGTAACAGATGATGTTTTGAATAGAAGAAATTTCAGTTTACATTTGTCCGGTTTCAGGTTCGATGCCAGTTTGGCCTCCGATGACGCCTTTGTTTTTAAAACGGGAATAACCGACGCAAGACAATTTTTTAAATCCATCCAAAATCAACCGGTGAATGAGTACAAAAGCTGAAAAACTGGGGTACTTGTCCTCCCTTGACCTGCTCAGGGGGCTGGCATCCGTGGCCGTATGTTATTTTCATTTTACCCATGGAAATAAGGAGTTTCTGAGTGAAACCAACTTCCTTTATATTTCCGGGAGGATCGGGTTCCTTGGGGTGGAGGTCTTTTTCGTAATTTCCGGTTTCGTCATTCCGTATGCCATGTATCGTGGTAATTATCATTTGCGTGATTTTGGCAGGTTCCTGACCAAACGGGTAGTCCGCATTGAACCGCCCTACCTTGCCAGCATTGTGATGGTGCTCGCCCTCAACTATATCAGTACCTTGTCGCCTGCATACAGGGGCGCTCCCTTTCTCATCAACTGGCCTGCATTGGGATTTCACCTTGGTTACCTGAATGCATTTTTCAACTATCCCTGGATCAACGATGTCTATTGGACCCTGGCGATCGAATTTCAGTATTATCTGCTGATCGCGATGTTATTTCCGCTGCTTTTGCACAAGGTAAAACATTATTCGTTTGGCGTTTTGCTGATTGGCGCCATCATGAGCCTTTTCGTCCATGAACACAGCCTGATCTTCAACTATTCGATTCTCTTCATTGTCGGAATCCTTTTATTCCAGTTTCATATCGGTTACCTTTCGAAGAAGCAGTTCGGTTCCTTTCTTCTTCTTGCCCTTATCCTGCTATATATTAAATTTGATAACCGGTATCTTGCGGCTGCTCTGCTGCCCTATTTTTTCATCACCTATTTCGAATTTAATAACCGCATTTCGAAGTTTCTCGGAAATATTTCCTATTCGCTCTATCTAGTTCATATTCCGAT
>CAZVNF010000005.1:0-7164 GCA_964628215.1 uncultured Draconibacterium sp. | reverse complement strand
TTTCGAAGTTTCTCGGAAATATTTCCTATTCGCTCTATCTAGTTCATATTCCGATAGGAGGCAGGATCATCAACCTTTGTGAGAACTTTGTTCAGAACGAGATGATCAGAAGCCTGTTCGTTTTCGTGGCGCTTGCCATATCCATTTTTGCGGCATGGCTCTTTTTTATTATCATTGAGAAGCCGTTCATGACACTATCCAAGAATATCACTTATAAAAAAACCTGATGAATGTATGAAACCTTCGATTTTCATCCCTCCCCGGGGAATATTCCGTTTCATGTAGGAATTATTCCCGATGGCGGACGCCGCTGGGCCCTGGAAAATAATTGCTCCCTGATTGAAGGTTATACTCGTACAAGGCATTTGATGAATCTTCATGTTGAAAGAATGCTCGCTTTTGGAGTTACGGATTTCAGCGTTTTCGTTTCCAGTATCCAGAATTTCCGCAGAGAGTATAAAGAGGTCAACGCCATGCTGGAAGCTGTTGGTTCTTCACTGGAATATGAGATCGCCAGACTTTCGGGCCAACATGAACTCCGCGTTGTGGTTGCAGGCAAACGATCCATGCTGCCTGCTTCACTGGTCAAGGTTGTTAACCATGCAGAGGAAAGAACCCGCGGGAACAGGAGAGGCAGATTAAACCTGCTTCTCGCCTATGACCCGATTGAAGAGATTATTGAAGCATTCCGCACAGGTAAAAATCATGAACGGTTTTACGAAGAGCTGTGGATCAACAAACCTGTTGATCTGGTAATCCGTACCGGGGGTGCTAAATTGCTGAGCAACTTCCTGCCGCTCCAGTGCGGCTACGCACGGTTGTACTTTTATGACAAGCTGTTCAATGATTTTACCCCGGAAGATCTCGACGAAGTTTTGCAACATTTTTCCAGGCTCGAACGTAAATTTGGGGTCTGATGAAATAATAATTTCCTCACGGCATTAAATCGGCGGTTGCTTCGGAATATTCAATGGTTCTGACTATGATTCTTTGTGGAATATCATGTTCATAATCAATACGCTCCGTCCAATTACCAAATTTGTCATATTTATAACTAAAGGTATTGTGTTCAATGTGAAAGTTGTACGAGGATTTAAAAAAATTATCTATCTCTTCAACCTCTATATTCCCGTGAGCATCGTAGGAGTAATTTGTTTTTGTAGTGTTTCCGGTTGAAGTGACTGAAACCCATTGAGTTTTGTTTCCCAGGTTATCGTATTTGTAACTGTCTGTGTTTCCGTTGGAATATTTGTATTCTGTAGGTTTTCCATCTGCATTACGATAGATCTTAACTGACAGGATTAATTGCCCCATCAAATCATACAGGGTCTCCTCCATCGGATTGCCAAGATTGTCAGTTTTATAGCCCATTGCGCAGATCTCCCCTGACGGGTATTTCACCGATTCGATGATAAATGGTTTCTTTTCAATGATTAGTTCAGGGTCAAACCTTACATAAACAGATTCCATATTGTTATCCTGAAGGTCACGTTGCGCCTGGTATTTGCTATTTACAGTTCCGTCGGCATTGTATTCAACTGATTGGGAAACATTTCCATTTGGATCAAAAATAACTAACTGATCGTGGAAGATAGTGTCGTTTAATTTGGGTCCTTTTTTTAATTTTCCATAAACCTCATGTAAACTATAATAGGTGTCTTTGTATGATTTCACCTTCCCGGTCAGCTTTTGACCGAAGGCTGCATGTATCGTAAACGTAATCAGGATCAGGAGTGATATTTTTGAAACTCTTATTGGCATGATGTGGTTAACTGTTTTTGGGAATATCACCAAAATCCGGAACAAACTCCGTGGTGTGATATTAATTTTGAGGCAAAAGTAAATATCTGCTGACAATATTCAGCTTAAAGGATTCTTAAAAAATGCTTAAAATTTTACGGAAAACTGGAGTCAGAAGAGGTGGTTATGAACTTTAATCATCAATATATCAGTAAGCTACGTGTAATGGTTTCACTGCCACAGTGTAATATTACAGTGTATATACCAGGCTTAACAGGCCGCAGGTCAACAACCAGGGCCCTGCTTCCGGGATCGGTTGTGAAATGCTGGCTGTTTATTTTAATGCCAAGGCTGCTATACACATCCATGGTAACTGTCGTTTCTGAGTTCCCTGAAACGGAAAAATTGAACAGCCCGTTACCAGGCATCGGATAAATGTCCACGGCAAGGTGTGACTTCTCTGCCAGTCCGACTCCGACCGGGGTTGTAAAAGTGAGATCTTCGCCGGTGGACTGACCGGCTGCATTTGTCCCTTTCAGGCGGAAATGGTAGGTGGTATTCGAATTAAGCCCGCTGAGTTGCACTAAAACCGGTGTGACAGTTGTACCTGTTACAATTGCCGGAACCGAACTGACGGTATTTCCATATGCCGAAGTAAGGCCCCAGTCGAAAAAGACATCCGTACTGAATGCATTTGCATTTACAGTACCATGAAGTATTGCGGTTGAAGAGGTAATGTCGGTTGCAGCCAACGTGATTACAGACGGGGGTTGGGCCGTTTGCCCGGTGACTGTGATCAGCAGGGAGTCTTTTACTGTTGGATCCTGCACTGCATTGGCTTTTGCGTACACACTGCCATTTGAAACTGCAGTTACCAGCCCGGCAGGATCTACGGTGGCCATACCTGAAACAGGTACTATGCTCCAGGTAACATTCTGGTTTGCCGTGGATGGGAAAACGGTCGCGGCCATTTGAAGGGTCCCCCCGTTTGTGGTGATTACAGCAGGAACGCCACCCTGTGTAGCCACAGTCAGTCCGATCAGGCCGCCAACGGAAACTCCCTGGGCGTATCCCATATAGCCGGAACCCCTGTCCTCGGTCCATGTACAGGCGCACCTGTCGGGCCCATCCGGGGTAAACCCGTAACGCATTTTCGGTGTTGAACCCCCTGCAGTTGTCGAGCTTACCTCAATCCGGTTTCCCGGCCATGCAAAATTGCCATTGGCATCCAGCCTGGTTGCATAAATTTTTTCACTTGCATTATAGCTCATGAACATCGGATTGTCCGAAACCAATGCAAGGTTCCCACAACGCTGATCCCTGCTGGTACCGATTGCATAAACCACTTTGGCCTGGTCGGTAAACTGCCGTGCACCGGTTGATTTCAGGAATTTTTGAATATACACGCCATACGTTGTCTGGTTGGGATTGCTGAAATTGCATACCGACCATACATAATCCGAACCGGTTTCCAGGTTGACGCTGGTTTCACCCTGGTAGCTGTCATTTGATGCGACCGAAGTGTTGAAGTTTGATCCGTTAATGCCCCATGGAATGGTTCCCCCGGGGTTGATCCGTTGAAGAAATGAATTGAATCGCATCCCGACGGAAGCGTAATAGCCAAAATAGGTGGTATCGGCCTCTGCAACAATAGAATAATATCTTACACCCATCGTGGTTTGATTGCAAATCTGCAACGGGGGATAAAGAGCTGTGCCGGAATTGTCGAACATTTGTGCATAAAGGGTCGTATATATGCCTCCTTTTTGATAAACCATCGTAAATTTTCCGGCAGTATTTGCAATTACCTCTCCACGGGTGGTCGTAGCTGAACTTACCGTAACAGTAACCGGTGTTGCCCACGCCAAAGTTCCGCCGGAGGTAACTTTTTGCAGGTTCAGGGTGTTCCCCAGATCGCCATTCCAGGCTACAACCACCTCCCCGGTGCTAAGTGCAGCAGGGTATGGAGCCAGCCCGCCTCCTAAAACAACCCCGTGAATCCCCCATAAATGATTCCCTGACTGGGATATTTTATACACCACCGATTGCAGGCTGCCTGTTCGTTCATCCTGGTAGCCAATAATAAAGTTATTTGAACCATCCACACAAACATTAAAAACATACGTGGCCGACCCGGATGTCTGGTTGTCAACCAGCATTCCATCAGGTCCAAGAAGTTTGTAGCCGTTGGCATCAATTAACTGCGCCCGCATGTCGTAATTGCCCCCGTTCTGGTGGTAATATGCAATCCATGTTTTACCGTCTGAGGTTGGGGCCGACTGGATGTCTGCAGTGGGCAGCCCTGAAATAAGCATGTTGACCGATGTATTCGTGTTCCACTGGGCCACGATTACACGCGGAATCATGAATAGTAATCCGAATAAAATGAACAAGGCAATCCCGGGGCCAGATACGGGGATGCCGGTGGCTCTTTGATTTGTTTTCATGATGGAGGATGTTAATTGAGAGAAAATGGATCTCTTGAACAGGAATTTATACTTTCTTTACCCTGACTGCGCTCATGCCTTTAAACCCGCGCTCGAGTTCATAAGTAACAATATCACCTTCCTTGATCTCTTCGGTTAAACTGTTGACATGTACAAAAAATTTCTCCTGGCTGTCAAGTTCCTTGATAAATCCAAAACCCTTTGAATGGTTGAAAAATTCAACCCGTCCTTTTCGAACAGAGGGAACTTCAACGGCTTCTCTTTTAGGAACACCTATTTCAATGCTGTCAACATCGATCTTTTTCCGGTCAGCCGGATTGGGAGGGGTGTCTGTGATGTTCCCGTTTTCATCTACATATGCGATCATGTTCTCGAAACCTCCGCCCTGTGAGTTTGCTTTACGGTCTGCCAGCTTTTGTTGCTTGTCCAGGCGTTTTTTTAACCGTTTTTTCTCCTGGTCTCTTTTGTTATAGGTCTCTTGTGAACTCGCCATGTATAATATGATTAAAATGAAATATAAAGGTAATGAACTTCAAGCACTTTTGGCATACAAAGATACGATAATAAATCGGAACGGCGTTTTTAGGTGATCCCATAGGCTCTTTTCACCACGAAGAGGTAGTCTCAAAAGTCATTTCTAACGCAAAGACGCCAGGGCGCGAAAAGAAAATAATTAATTTTCAATTCTTTGCGCCCTGGCGTCTTCGCTGTGAAAAAAATATTACTTTTTAAGTAACATTTTCGTAATTACCTGGTTGCCTGAAATCATTCTGATGCAATACACACCAGCTGGTAAATTATAAAGAGACAGCAGGTGTTTGCCATTCTCAGAGAATGATCCCGTACGAATCACATCTCCGCGCATGCCCAGCATTTCCAGGTTTGCCTGGGTGCCATCGGCAATGCCCTGAAGATCGAGTACAACCTCTGCGGTAGCCGGATTCGGGAAAAGCTTCAGGGTGAATTCATTCGCCGCGGCGGGTTTATCACCTTTGTTTTCGGCTGATTTAGCCGGTGATGCAACCGGAACAAGACAATACTGGTCGTTGGAAGTAATATACCCATGCAGATATCCGCCGGAAGCCACAGTCGTACCCGGCAACATGACTATATTCTGACCGGCAATCATGGTCGCCTCGCCAAATGCTTCCACGGTGAAATAGGTGTTGTTTCCTGCAACAGTAATGGTTTGAGTTGCATTATAACACGCGCCCGACTCTGAAAAGATGGTGATATTTTCAAGTGACTGGTTGGTGGGGATGATGGGAACAACACATGAATTGCAGGATGCCCAGTTCAGGCAAATGGTGGTGTCGGCACCGGCCAAAGTTAAAACCCTGTTCGTATAAACAGCATTCCCGTTGGTACATGACCACAACGGATTCAGAACTTCCTTTACCGGATCGGCACCATTCACAAAAAGAAATTCATGGGAGGAGTAGGAGGTGAGAGAAAGGGTAAATGAATAAAAACCACCTCCGGTTGAGGCCATTGGATTGCCCGGCCAGTTTCCCCAGCCGCTCCAGCTGCCGAATGCAAATACGGGGGTTGTTTCGGGCTGCTGAACCTGGAAGGTCACAGAAATTGGATAGGGGGTGTAAGGAACAAAAGCGATATCATCGAAAAAGTATGTTTTTTCTCCGGCAACCGCTCCTGTGGTCCCATAATTAAAATACACTGACAATTTTTTATAGCTGAAAGTGTAATTAAGTGCAGAGGATCCGGGTGCCTGGTTTAAAAAGTTGAATTCCAGTGTTTCCCAGGCATTGGAGGTGGTGGTCAGTTTTTCTGTTTCTACCGATTTCCCGGGATCGGTGGGGTCTTCCACTTTCATGCGTACAGGAATTCCGGCATTTGGAGAGTATACCCGCATGGATATTTTTGTTGCACCCGGTGCAAATGGGATTGCTGTTGCCATTCCGGTTGCCCCGCCAATGGTTGTACCTGCCCAAAAATCAGCTGTAACGGGTTTTATCGCCTGGCACACGTTATTGCCCGGTAAAACAGGGTCGATGACGATGCTGCTGATGTTGCCGCCAAAGTCAACCAGGTCGTAGTCAACATTGGTCTCGTCGAAGGTGATTGGCAGGGTTACCGGAGCAGGGCCCGTAACGCCAAATTCAATATCATCAAAGTGGTATGTTTTTGTTCCTGCAGTTGCTCCGTTTGTTCCAAAATTGAAGAATACCGACAACTTTTTGTAGGTGTTTGAGAAATTAATAGCCGGTGTTCCGGCAGCCTGGTTTGCAAAATTAAATGTCAGAACTTCCCACGTATTCACAGCAGTGGTCAAAGCATCTGTTTCAACACTTATACCCCCGTTGTTCGGATCTTCCACCTTCATACGCACAACGATTCCTGCGTCGGGAGAATAAACGCGCATGGTCATGGTGGTGGAACCAGGTGCAAAAGGCACTGCAGTGGCAAAGCCGGTTGTTCCCCCGATGGTGGTGCCTGCCCAGGGTTCGGCGGTATTTGATTTAATGACTTTACACACCAGATTGGTTGGTACAACAGGATCGGCTACGATGCTGCTGGCATTGCCTCCAAAATTGACCAGGTTGTAATTTATTGCAGGGTTGTCAAAGGTCACAGGTAAATCAACCAGAACAGGTGCTGCAGGAATAAATACAATGTCGTCACAATAGTAGGTTTTTTCTCCTGCTACAGCGCCGGTGGTTCCAAAATTGAAGAACACCGACATCTTTTTATAGGTGTAGCTGAAATTAATGGCTGCAGTTCCCGCAGCCTGGTTGGCAAAATTAAATGAAAGGGTTTCCCAGGCATTTGAAGTGGTAGTTAATACTTCTGTTTCCACAGTTTTGCCAGGATCGTTCGGATCCTCCACCTTCATACGTACCGGAATCCCGGCATCGGGGGAATACACCCGCATGGTAATGGTTGTGGCACCTGCAGCAAACGGAATGGCGGTTGCAAAGCCAGTTGTTCCGCCAAACGATGTTCCGGCCCAGAGTTC
>CAZVNF010000004.1:31464-53507 GCA_964628215.1 uncultured Draconibacterium sp. | reverse complement strand
TTAAAAGAATTCACCTTCAGGCAGGGGAATCAAAAAAGATTACATTCAGCATTACCCCGGAATCCTTGTCATTGCTTGATAAAAACATGAACCTGATTGTGGAACCCGGCACTTTCAGGATCACAATCGGCAGTTCCTCAATGGATCACAGGCTGAACGGGATTTTAAATGTTCAATATAAATAATAAGTCCTGTTTTTGGTTGAGGTTCACTCTTGAAAATTTTCTTATTTTTACAATCTCAAACTACAGGTTATATTCTTCAATAATTAGCTATCCTTATGAATAAATTACATCGTTTCTCTGCTGCAGGCGCTATAATCATAGTGTTATTCCTGGTAATCAATGGTTGCAAAAAAGAAGATGAAGATCCCGTTCCGGTATTTACCATGTCGGCAGATACGGTTTCACTGGTTGGCGGCGGCAAAGGGCTGCAATTCTTTGCAAAATGCACTAACAACGGAATCAAACTTGGCACGGTTACCATAACCACACCTCAGGACAGTCTGTATATTTACCAGGGTAACTCGGTGTCATATGGACAAAATGACGCAATTCCGATGCAGGGAACAAACTCAGCCTATCCTAAAAAAACAGGAACCTGGAAGTTTAAAATTGCGGGAAGCAGCTCTGGCGGAACTGCCTTTACTCAGGATCAAACCCTTGCAATTATTAAGTAACCTTCCGGAATGGCCTCTGTTGAAACTATCTACCTGGGGGAACTTCGTACGGAAGCCACCCACCTGTTGTCCGGCAACAAACTGATAACCGATGCCCCACCCGACAACCAGGGCCGTGGAGAGTATTTTTCACCAACCGACCTGGTGGCTGCCTCCCTGGGAAGCTGCATGGTCACCGTAATCGGGATTGCAGCACGCACCCATAACTTCAATATTGACGGAACCAAACTGGTCATTACCAAAGTTATGACCCGGGAGTCACCTCGTAAAATTGCGGAAATTATAATCGATATGACCTTCCCAAAAAACGACTATCCTGAAAAAGTAAAGAAGATCATTGAATTTACTGTAAAAAACTGCCCTGTTGCATTAAGCCTGCACCCCGATGTGAAACAGACAGTTACCCTGTATTACGGATGAAATAAGCAGTCTGCGTATACCAAACCTGCCGATAAGTCCCCCCGGTTATCAATGATTAGAAAGATATCGCCTTTTTTGATATCTTTATAATTCCATGAAAAAAAAATCGATACAGTATATATTCCTGAACATCATGCTGCTATGCATCACAATAGCTGCATTTCCACAATCTGTCCTCACCGGAAAAGTCACCGATGCCGCAAATGGTGAACCGCTGCCGGGAGCCACACTCTACATCCCCGATCTTAAAACAGGCGTTGCAGCTAATAAAGACGGGATTTACCGTTTCACCAACCTACCCAAAAGCACGCTGCTGGTGCAGGTAAGTTTTATAGGTTATGGAGCCAGAACTTCAAGCATCGACCTTCAAAGCACATCAACCATGGATTTTCAGCTATCCGAAAAAGCGATTGAATCGCAGGAGGTTGTCATTACCGGCAGCGGAATATCGACCGATAACAGCCGTAGCAGCAATTCCATTACCCCCATCAGCAAAGCAGAACTTTTCACCAGGCCATCGACCAACATCATCGATGCCATTGCATCGGTGCCAGGCTTGTCAGAAATCACTACCGGGGGTGATGTCTCAAAGCCTGTCATCCGCGGGCTCAGCTACAACCACGTGGTCATACTCAACGAAGGAGTCAGGCAGGAAGGACAGCAATGGGGCGACGAACACGGGGTAGAGATAGACCAGTTTTCGGCAGACAGGATAGAAGTGCTGAAGGGGCCTGCGAGCCTCTTCTATGGTTCCGATGCCATGGGCGGGGTAATCAACATCCTCGAACCCGTGCATGCACCAATGAACTCCATCCGCGGCGAAGCTGCGAGCCAGTTTGCCAGCAACAACAGGATGACAAACAGCACTGTCATGCTGGAAGGGAACCACAACGGTTTTACCTGGAGAGCACGGGGAAGCTATAAAAATGCTGCTTCATATAAATCACCGCCGGAATATGTCTACAATTCCTGTTTCAATGAACTGAATTACAGTGCGATGGCAGGTCTGAACAAGAAATGGGGTTACTCTCACCTGCATTTCAGCCGTTATGATGCCAATATTGGCATGGTTGAAGGAGAAAAGGATAGTACAACAGGGCAATTTATCAATATAAACGGCGATCCTGTTTCTGACAAAGAATCTAAAAGCCGTAATACTGAATTGCCTTTTCAGAATGTCAGGCATAACAAGATATCTTCGGTTTCGAATTTCATCAAGGGAAACAATCAGTTCAGGATCAATCTCGGATATCAGAATAATGACCGCCGTGAATTTGCTGAAAACAAGGATGCCCCTTCCCTGTTCATGCACCTTGACACCTGGACCTATGACCTTAAATACACGCACCTTTTCAACGGTGAGGTGGAACTGGTTGGCGGTGCTGCCGGGATTACCCAATCGAACACCAACCAGGGCAACGAATACCTGATACCGGCTTATCACCTGCAGGATATCGGCGGGTTTATCTATGCAAAAAAATCATGGAAAAGCTGGACCCTGAATGCAGGTTTCCGCTATGATACCAGGCAGGTTGAAGGAGAAAAACTCTATCTCGACAGCCTGGGAATTCCAGCATCCTCCGGCGATACGGTTTTCCCCGGGTTTAACAGTAAATTCGCCGCTTTCAGTGGTTCGACAGGATTCACTTATATGGCTTTAAAAGTATTCAACTTCAAGTTTAATTTCGGTTCGGGGTTCAGGGCACCCAATATTGCCGAGTTGGGGTCCAACGGTGTGCATGAGGGAACCTTTCGCTATGAGATCGGAAATCCGATGCTGCATTCTGAAAACAGCCTGCAGGCCGATGGAGAGATCACCGCAAGCTGGAACTGGCTCGACATTACTTTCAGCGGATATTATAATTACATTTTTAATTATATATACCAGCGCAACATCAACGGCGAAACAATTACCAAAGAGGGGAACACTTACCAGGTTTTTCGCTTTGTCCAGGGAAATTCAGTGCTGACAGGGTTTGAACTGCAGGTTGATTTTCACCCGGTTGAGCAGTTGCACTTCGAAAACAGCCTCGACTATGTTGTGGGAACCAATGAGGCAACCGGCACACCCCTGCCTATGATCCCGGCACTCCATTCTGTCCATAAACTTCGCTGGAACTTCAAAACAGGAAAGCACAGCATGCTTTCCACGCCATATCTCGAGATTGGCGGGCAGGTCCATTATGCCCAGAATCGTGTTGACATTTTTGAAACCCCTGCCAGCGGTTATTTCTTACTCGATGCTTCTGCCGGGACCCGCATTCGTGTCGCCAGGCAACTTTGGACCTTATTCATCTCAGGCAATAACCTGACCAATACCAAATATTTCGATCACCTCAGCCGGCTGAAGGAGGTCGGGATTTATAATCCCGGGTGGGGATTGACAATTGGATTGGCAGTACCGTTTGGAGTGTATGAGGGTCAGTAGCAGGTTGGCAACCTGAAAAATTTCAGGTTTTTAATCTTCAAAATTCATATCCATGTGACTGCCATCGCAATATGGATTTATTTTTGAAGCACCGCACCGGCAAAAAGAGGTTATTCTGGTCTTGTGGGATTCACTGCCATCGGCAGTTTTTACGACGATATTTCCGGAGACTAACAGGGGGCCATTTTTCAAAATCTGTACGACTGTTTCTTTTACAGGTGGTTCTTCTGGTGCTGAATTCTTTTCAACTGTTGAATTTTCTTCAGAATTCATAAAGTAACCAAGGGCATCTGTCGGACATTTTTTAACCTGTTCAATGATTTTGTCAGTGGCGGCACCTTGCATATTGATCCACGGCCTTGCCTTTGGATCAAACACTTCAGGTAAACCTGTTGCCTTTTCAAAACAGATCCGGGAGTGGATACAAGCCTCTGGTTTCCAAACAACGGTAACCACTCCATTCGTATATTTAATTCTTTTTCCCATTACAACTGCTGATACTCGATCATTGGGTATCCTTTTAACCCATCTTCGTTATAAAACGCAACAAAGCGCAATTTATAATAAAACCCTGAAACACTTCGAATTATGTAGTTGAGGTTTGGCCTGATGGTATACACACCTGTTGTAAAGTTGTAGAATTTCCAGTCATAGCCAATTGCATCCATGTTCCTGGAATAGGTCATCGTAATCGCCATGTCGCGGCTGATCGATAAAAAATCTGCAGAAGAATCCACCGCGGCAATCACTGCATGGCGGTTTAACAATACACCGGTTACAAGATAGGGATAAGGAATCCCTTCGCTGGTAAATAACAAAGTAGTATACTGTGTGAAAAGCAGGTCATATGTTTGTTGTGGTGGTTCTATCGAAACTTCGGCACCGGTTTTCAGGCTGAAGTACATATAGCTGACTGCACTTTTTTTCACCACTTTTCCAGAGAACCCGGGTCCTCCGCTGAGAGGGGCATAACGGAAATAATATGTGCTGTTCTTCAGGCTGTCAATGATAAGCTGGTACAGCCCAAGAGGATTACCATATTCATCAAGCCCGCGGCTGACGGCATATACATGGTTGTTGGAAATCGTATCATTGCCGTTTATGGTGAACCATTTGCCGATTGCAGTAGAATCAGGATCACCATCCGATTTATCAAATTGAAGCTTGAAGCCAGTAGTATCATATGGCTGTCCGAAAGGAACAACGCCCAGGTCGGCTGCCTTCATGAAATCACTTGAATTGAGAATCACATGCCACCCGGTGTTGCTGCACTCAAATCCAAGGTCATAAATTGTCTTTACATTGACAGATACCACTTTACCCGAATCCAGGCTGAAATAATTCTGGTACAGATAGTTTTCGGTCATCGGAATAGTGTCGGTCAAAACACCCCCCCTGGCATGAGGTATGACAATCTCATCCTCCTTGAAACAGGATTGCAAAGCCAGGATAAACAACATAAGCAAGAAAAAGCTGACTGTCCGCATCATTTGTATTGATTAAATTGAAATGACAATTTCAGAAAGACGGTTCGTCCCCATCCTATGTTGGTACTGCCGCTTCCCCCGCTATGCGCACCACCACTTCCGGTGGACGGGATGGAAGTGGTATTGAAAATGTTTTTAATACCGGTCGCCAGTCTGATGCGGTTGTTCCACAAACCTTTGCTTGCTGTAAAATCCATGGTGTTATATGGGTCGATCCAACCCCATGTAAGTATTTTATTATCGAACATGAGTTGCGGCGAGGAACCCGTATATTTATAATATATTGAAAGCGTTAGATCCGGCTTGATAAAACGGTAGGATGGGCTGAGCGTTATTTCAGTAGACCACTTAAAAGGATCGTATGCAATGGATGCATCCGGACTCCCGGTAATCCCGGTTTCGGCAATCCCCAGTTGTAGTTTAAATGCCGGATAAACAGAATATGAACAGCCAAACTGCACACCTGCACTCTTATACAGACTGATATTTTCATTGCGATACTCAAGACTGTTTCCTATCTGGGCCATCAGGATCACATTCTGAATCAAGTTATAAAAACCGGTCATATCCATCGACCAGGCTACTTTTCTTGTTTCTGCGGCCCAATTCAGGCTGAGGTTGAAATTATTGGATTGTTCCGCTTTGAGGTCAGGATTGCCATAAACTTTGTGGTTTGCATCCACAAACGTCAGATACAGTTCCTTGATCGAAGGAGCCCTGAAACCACGCGAATAGGAGAACCGCAGGCTTAAGGGTTCAGTAATATTCCATTTAGCGCTCAGGGCATACACCAAAGGCGCATCGTATTTGGTATTATAAATCAGCCTTATTCCGGGTTGAAGGGACAATGATTTAACCGGATCCCATTTCAAACTCATAAAAGCTGCATAATCGCCGATTTCCTGCTTATTTCCTTCGATTTTCTCCCCGGTACCACTTTCAAAACTGATATCGAATCCAGCCTGATAATTGAATTTATGTTCAGGGTTGCTTTTCGCGTAAGTGCCACGGCCGATAAGGTTGTTAATCGACGTAGTATCCTGAGCCCACGACTGCTGAACCACATTTTCATTGAGGGTAGTGAGGTTTTTGTAAAATGTTTCGCGAACACGGGTATAACCCGACCATGACCCCACTACATTGATAAAATGATTTTTAGGTAATTTAACAGCGGCGTCGCCTCGCACTGAATACCTGACAGTGGTAAAATGATTATCAAATGCAGTTTCAAAGTAGGGACTCTGCAAAGGGCCTTTATCCAGGAGAAGCTCATTAAAATAATCGCCAGAGAATTTCACTTTCACAACCTTGGTGGTATACGTATAATAGCCATCAAAAAAATACTGGCGACGTGGCTTAAATGTTTGTGAACGACTTGTATCTACTGGCGAATACCCTTGAAAAAAATTCCGTCCGCCGTCAATTGAAAACCCGTGTTTCTTGCGATTTACCGAAACTGCACCGTCAAAATTATATACTCCCACCGATTCAGTATACGCACTGGCAGTGGCGTTGAAGAGTGATGTTTTATTCTCCCTGGTGATGATATTGATAACCCCGGCCAATGCATTGCTGCCGTATATGACAGACATCGGGCCTTCAATCACCTCAACATGATCAACATTGAAAAGGTTGATCTGGTTCAGATCGAAATTCCCATTCATCCGGCCGATCAGCGGCACACCGTCCTGGAGAAATTTAACATTTTCACCCGACATGCCCTGAATGCGCAGACTGGTACCCAATACCCCTTGCTGGGTTACCTGCATGGTTGATTGGTCTTTCAGCAGATCGGCCATATTGGTTGCAGCTTTCTGTTCTATCTGGCGGGCATTAATCACCTCCACCTTATATATCGACTTGTCGGCTCTTTCCGGGGTATACTGCGCAGTAATTACAACTTCGTCCATGTTCAGTAATTTTGGAAAAAGTTCTACTTCAACAGATTGTCCGGGATGAATGGTATCTTTATAGGTTGTATAGCCCATATAACTGATGGCTATTTTTGAAATTTCATTAACTTCATTCGTTACAGTCCCTTCAATAGAGGTGAGGCTGTATTTTGGCGCACCGGATTTCAACCCTTCAAAACACACATGTGCGAATGCGATTGGTTCATGACTTTTCTCATCAATTACCTTAATAAAAGTCTTTTGGCCGTATCCGGATATGGAAACGGCCAAAAGACATAAAAGTCCGATGAGGAGGCTGAATGAACCCTTAATCATGCTTAGCGGGATATAAGTACTTTGATCACTGATTTCGCTGCTGCTGCGGAAACAGTTACAAAATAAACGCCGGGTTGCACCCCGGTTACATCCATGGAATAAGCATTGGGGCCACTAGTCATACGTCCCGGACGATCTGCACGGAGTTGTCGGCCTGTCAGATCTGTAAGCGCAATTGAAAGGTCTTCACCGGAAATACCGGTTAGGTTTATATTGATCCTGCTGCTTGCAGGATTCGGAAATACGGATAATTGAAAATCATTGGTTGTACGATCAAAAATGCCTGCACCGGCCACTTTTTCCAGATCAAATTTCACCAGTCCTGTTGTACTGCCCGCAAAGGCGGTAAAGATCAATTTGTAAACATCACCCTGAATCGGCCTGATAAAATAAACGGTTGAATCTGATATTTCGTAAACAAAGCTCGTCATGTTGAATACTTTCCAATCCCAGCCGATGGAAGAACGGGTTGAATCCCAAATGCCTGCGCCAAAATCACTGTAATCAGGAGTAACGGGATAGAATTTCTTGGTATTGACAGTATCGTTGTTTAACACGCCGGTAACCAGATATGGCGTGCCATTGGACTGAACCGACATATATTTGGTAAACAAGATATCCCAACTGCTTTTTACTGGTTCAAAAGCAACACGGGTATTGGTTTGTAGTGAATAACCAGAAAAGTCAGTAGCAAGGAGAGAGCTGACATCCTCGTTTACAACTTGTTCACCGGTACCATCAAGATTCGCATACTTAAAAGTAAAAATATCCAGGCTGGACAGCTTTTTAACCATCCACAATTTCTTATAACTTCCGTCTCTCAGTTTAATCACAAATAACGAGTCACCTATCAGGTTGTGAGTCACATCGTTGTACTTTGCCCAGCCATAATCGGGATGGCTTTTGGCATTGCGTGAAAAAGCTCCGTTTTCCCAGTTAGCCGGGTCGTTGAACATCGGCTTCCATGTTGACAGGCCCGTTGTATCCATTGTTGACCAGCCACTGGTATCTGCCTTTGGATAAGTATAAAGTACCACACCCGAACCATCGTTGGTCAGTATGCAGGAACTGCGTTTCATGGTACGGAATGCAATATCCCAGGTTGCGCGCGGTCCTGATTGTACAACCCCGTTTTTCAGACTGTAATATACTTCGTTGGCATATCCGGCCGACATGGAAATGGAGTCGGATTTCATTGAACGCTGGGCACTGACCGGGATTGTCAGAACTAAAACGACTACTGCTACAATACTGATTGACAGATATTTATAAATATTTTTCATTCGGGTATATTTGGTTGGTATAAAAATAATAGCGGAAAGTAACTATTTCAGTATGGATAACTGCCTGCCAGGTACAAGGATGTGGGGAAATTTGACCGACTTTTTATCATCTGACTGATGATAAGGAATTTATCGAACAAAGGTGTTCAAAAATTCACAATCACTTGTTTAACAGGACTGACTTCAGGAAATGGGAGGACCTCTCAGTCCGGATGAGGAAAGCCGGCTGGTAACCGGAACCTTTTGGGAAAGGTCAAAAGAAACTGAATATCCTGTATTGAAATAAGACAGGATATTGTGAACCGGAACATCATAACCCTCTGCATGAAAATCATTCTGCAGATGCTGATGGTCACGGGAAAGTTTAGAAAAAGATAATGATTTTGAATATTTCTCGATATCACGCTTGTATCCCACAAAATTAGGGATCAGTGGTTTTCCCCAGATTTTATACTGGTGAAAATTAATCAGTGAACCGAAGCATATTATTGCAACAGCCATTGCCTGAAAGCAGAGAAAAATAAGAATGCTATTTTTGTGGCGACGGACCATTGACTGATAAATGATTAACAGGTGGCAAAATTACAAAATATTTCTTACATGAGTTAAGCAGATTCATTTTTTTAACAATCTTTATCAACAGGTTGTTAATAAATAACCACTGAGGTTTTTTTATCCCATGTAAGACTTGAGTAACTTACTCCGAGAAGAATGTTTAAGCCGGCGCAAAGCCTTTTCCTTGATCTGCCTTACCCGTTCACGGGTAAGGTCGAACATTGACCCGATCTCATCAAGGGTATAACTGTGAGGCACCCCAATGCCATAAAACATATTGATGATTTCGCGTTCTTTTTCAGCGAGGGTAGAAAGCGACCGCTGTACTTCTTTTGCAAGCGACTCCTGAATCAGGTTTTCATCGGTGCCGGGGGAGTCATTTACAAAAACATCCACCAGCCTCACCTCTTCGTCTGCATCAATCGGGGCATCCATGGACACGATACGGGTTGAAATCCTGAGAGTTTCAGCCACCTTGTGTTCAGGTATTTCAAGTTCCAATGCGAGTTCCATGTTTGATGGTGGTCGCTCAAAACGTTGCTCCAGTTTGATGTTTGCCTTTGACATCTTACTCATCGAACCTACCTGATTCAATGGCAGCCGCACAATTCGTGACTGTTCCGCAAGGGATTGTAAAATTGACTGCCGGATCCACCAAACAGCATAGGAGATGAATTTGAACCCGCGCGTTTCATCAAAACGCCGGGCAGCTTTAATCAAACCGACATTCCCCTCATTGATAAGATCGGGAAGCGACAGCCCCTGATTCTGGTATTGCTTAGCCACGGAAACAACAAACCTGAGATTGGCTTTGCATAACTTTTCAAGAGCGGCCTGATCGCCAAGTTTGATACGTTGGGCAAGTTGAACCTCCTCATCGGCTGAAATCAACCCCTCTTTTGCTATATCAGAGAGGTATCTGTCCAGTGATGCGGTTTCACGGTTCGTAATTGATTTTGATATTTTTAATTGTCTCATAGTCCGATTCCATAATATGCCCGCAAACCATTAGGGTAAAGTCCTTCAATGAGGACGCCGCCCTGCCTGTTTGAAAGCGATTCACGTAAGTCCTGGGTTGAACGCAACGGTTTGCGGTCAACTGTTAATAATATAAAGCCTGCACTGATCCCGGCATTCTTTAGTTTACCGTTGGCCAGTGAAGTGATTTTAAAGCCAAAGTCAACATTCAGCCTGGCTTTTTCATTGTCGGAGAGAGCCTCGAATGTGGCTCCCTGTATGATTACTTTATTGCCTTTTTCAGCAATTTGCCTGGATTCTTCACTTTGAAGATTTAATGTAAGTTCGTACTCCTTTCCTTCACGGTTTACAATCACAGCCACCTGATCTCCCGGATTTTTTTGGCCAATATGTTCCATCAGTTCAGCTTTACCATTCACCGGAATGTTGTCAATCCGGATGATGACATCACCGGTTTTCACCCCGCCAAGTTCTGCCGGGCCACCGGCAACCACATCATCAATATAGATGCCTCTCATATCCGTAAATCCCTTTTCTTTCGCAAACTGGTCGTCAATTTCGCGATAATAGACTCCAAGGTAAGCGCGTTGAATTTTCCCGAATTTCATGAAATCACCCACCACTTTTTTAACGATGTTTACCGGGATGGCAAAGCTATAGCCAGTGTAATAACCTGTTCCTGAAGCAATGGCCGCGTTGATCCCGATCAGTTCGCCACGGGTATTTACCAGGGCACCCCCGCTGTTGCCGGAGTTTACCGCAGCATCGGTTTGAATAAAAGATTCAATGGCGCCCTGCGACCCCAGTATATTGATATTACGCGCTTTTGCACTTACAATACCGGCTGTGACCGTACTGGTGAGATTAAAAGGATTGCCCACTGCAAGCACCCACTCCCCTATTTTAACATCATCTGAATTTCCGTAGGTTAAAAAAGGCAATGCCTGCTCCTCAACCTTGATCAATGCCAGGTCAGTGCTCGGATCAGTTGCTACAATACTGGCTTTGTATTCACGCTTGTCATTCAGGGTTACTGTAACTTCTGTCGCCTCCTGAACCACATGGTTGTTGGTAACTATATAACCATCCTGTGAAACAATTACTCCCGACCCCATCGCGGAATAAGGTGTAGTGTATTCACGCGGTTGAGGGCGACCTCCAAAATTAAAAAACTCGAAAAAATCATCGTAAACCAGGCTCTTTTTCTGAAACTCCGATTTAATATGAACCACCGCATGCACAGAAATAGCAGCGGCAGCTTCAAAATCAGGCTGGTTGAATGCAGCGCTCGGGTTATAGCTTACCTGCCTGATGGGAATACCTTCAGGACGTGAATTTATAAAATACTGCTTCTTTTCAAAGGCTTTATAAAGTCCCAGTGAAACAGCTCCTCCTAATAACGCAATTAAAAATACTCCGGCAATTCTTTTCATAGTGCTGTTGTTCTTTTAGTTTAACCAGGTTTAATACAAAATTTAAAAATCAGGCCTTGTTAAAGGTTCTGTTAAAAACGATGCAACACATCTGTTATTTTCGCTTTCATTGTTAAAATCTGTTAATCTCCTGTTAAAAAAAAGTTAATGAATTTGCCAATTTCTGTATCACTTTTTGGTCGATTCTCCGACTAACAGACAACGTAAAACTGAAATAAGTTGCACCAAATTCAAACAATCATGAAAACAATTCTGACTTTCACCATGTTATCTGTTTCACAATTGATCTTCAATTCAAACACTTTGGAAGGTCATCAAAAGGAGAATTATAGCGAAAATCGTGCCAATTTAGATTCGATAAAAATAAATCGTCAATCTGTCAGTATGGTTTTCTGGAATGTGGAGAATCTGTACGACCCCTATGACGATTCGACAAAACTCGATGATGAATTCACTTCCTCAGGTGCAAAACACTGGACCTGGACTAAGTTCAGCACTAAACTCAATCATGTGGGTAAAACACTGATGGCTATCGGGGAGTGGTCGCCACCCGCGATTGTTGGACTATGCGAGGTGGAGAACCGGTATGTTCTCAACAAACTCATTTATGAAACGCCTTTAAAGCCCTGGAAATACAAATTCATCCATCATGAATCACCGGATTTAAGGGGAGTTGATGTTGCCCTGCTATACAGACAGGATGTATTCAGGTTGATCAGCAGCACAAGCACCCGCATCAGGTTTCCGTTCGATACCCTGGCACAAACGAGAGAGATCCTGCATGTCAAAGGGATTTTGTTTCAACACGACACCATCTCAATATTCGTAAACCACTGGCCATCCCGGCGGGGCGGTTACCTCAGTTCACAACCGCGGCGCAATTTTGTGGCTTCCGTGTTGCGAAAACTCATTGATTCGGTGCAGCGGGTTCATCCACAGGAAAATATAGTGATAACCGGCGATTTCAATGATGAACCGGAGAACGAAAGTCTGAAAGAGATGCTTCATGCTCAAACAAATGCACTTCCATTTTATGACAGTTGCCTGTTCAACCTGATGGGTATACGGAATAACATACGTAAAGAAGGCACCCTGAAATACCGGGATCAATGGAGTACTTTCGACCAGTTTGTGGTATCGGGATCCCTCATGAACGGTAATTCCGGATTAAAAGCAGGCCCCATGCAGGTAAAGATATTCATATCCGGGTTTTTACTGGAGGAAGACCAAACCTACTTTGGTGAAAAACTGAACCGAACCTATTCAGGTCCAAAATACCATGGGGGATTTTCTGATCATTTGCCGATCCGGTTACAAATAATTCATACAAGCAGATGAGAATTTCTCGCAGATAACGCAGAAAAACAGACTGATTGGCGCAGAACAATAATTCATTCAAAAATATTAAAGCACATCTGCATTTATTCTGCGCTGTCTGTGAGAAATACCATCCCATACTCCGGGAATTAAGTTATTGCAAAAACCACACGACCCATTGCGTATATTATATGACAGGATCGTAAATCCATGCCTTTCTATCACAATCTTCTTGCAGGATGGGCAAATGGTATTTTCGGCATCACTGTGCGGCACATTGCCCAGGTACACGAACCGCATACCATTTTCCAACGCAATATTCCGGGCATTTTCAAGGGTTTCAAGCGGTGTAACAACAACACCGGCAAGTTTATGCATCGGGTGAAACCGGCTGAAATGAATGGGAGTATCTGCAAACCCATTGGTAACCAGCCAGGCACACATCTCCCCGATCATGTTCAAATCATCAGACCAGCCTGGAATAATCAGGTTTGTGATTTCAAGCCATACTCCTTCCGCCCGCAAGACTTTCAACGTGTTGAGAACAGGTTGCAGTTTGCCCCCACTGAGTTTTACATAGGTTTGATCAGAAAAGGATTTCAAATCAATATTGGCCGCATCCAGATATCTGCATAAATCCAACAACGGTTTTTCATTGATATACCCATTGGAAATCAGGAGATTGTTAATTCCCCGGGTGGAGGCAATTTTTGCAGTATCGTACATGTATTCATAAAACACAATGGGCTCAGAATAGGTATAAGCAATTGATTCTGACCTGCTTTTCAAAGCTTCTTCGACCACTTTTTCCGGAAACAACTCCAAATTACGCACCTCAGCCGGGCCATGCTGTGAAATTTCCCAGTTCTGGCAATTCCTGCATGACAAATTGCATCCTGCAGTGGCAATTGAAAAACAACCGGAACCGGGAAGAAAGTGAAAAAGCGGTTTTTTTTCAACCGGATCAACATGAGTTGTACACGGGTTCCCATAAGCCATGGTGTATAGCTTGCCATTCTTCACCGTGTGGGTATGACACATACTGACGATACCTTCCTGCAGGATGCAGTTGTTCGGACAAATCCGGCATTGAACACCTTTTGCTGCAGCAACTGCATAGGGTGACTCACGGTAAAATTTCCCCGGTCCGGTATTGTCCATTCTATTATGGTTTTCCATTTTCCCACCCTCTGTTTAACACAAAAATACAGTAAAACCGGGAATGTGGCGATTTGAAATTTGTATCTTTACGAAGAAATACTAAAGTCAACAACCGAATGTGGTGTTTTTTCAGAAGCCTAGTAATTATGGGACTCTTTTTTACATTCAACCAGCCGGGATCCGCCCAGGACAATCCTGGCAAAACCGACAGGAAACCTGCTGCTGCCGGACGATTTTACCCGGCTGATGCCAGGGAACTCAGGACGATGCTTGCGAACCTTTTCGCCGGTGCAAAACCCCGGACATCTGAAAAGGTGATTGGCATTGTGAGTCCGCACGCCGGCTATGTTTTTTCCGGCCAGGTCGCTGCCAGCGGTTACAACCAGGTTGATCCCGACAGGCAATTTGACAATGTGTTTGTGATTGCCTCCAGCCACCAGGTTTCATTTCCGGGAGCTTCCATTTATAACATTGGGGATTATAATACCCCACTCGGCACGGTACCTGTAAATATTGAACTGGCAAATAAACTGATTCGTGAAAACCCGGTATTCACCTTCAACCCTGAAGCCGACCGCACCGAACACAGTCTTGAAGTTCAGATTCCTTTTCTTCAATACCATCTGAAAAATGAATTCAAACTTATTCCCATAATACTTGGCACCCATTCGGAGGATACCTGTAAAAAAATTGCAGAGGCCCTCAGACCCTGGTTCAACGAACGCAATCTGTTCATATTCAGCACTGACTTTTCGCATTATCCTTCCTATGGCGATGCACAAAAGGCGGATAAAGCCACCTGTGATTCCATTGTTGCAGGTTCACCGCATGATTTAAAAGTATTTCTGGACAACTACCGGGATAAAAAAATCTCAAATCTGGCAACCAACCTATGCGGCTGGACCTCAATTATGGTTATGCTCAACCTTACCGGGAAGTCGCCGGAAACCAGCATCGTTCCTGTTGAGTACCTGAATTCTGGTGATTCGGAATATGGCGACCATGACCAGGTGGTAGGGTACTGGTCTCTTATGGTAACAAACACAGGTACAAAGAAAAACGATTCTTGCAGTTTTAATTTTTCGCAGGAGGAAAAAATCACTTTACTGAATATTGCCAGGAAAACCATCGAAAAATACATCCGTGACCGGCGAATGCCCGATGATAATCCTGCAATTTACAGCGAGAACATAAAGGCCTCTGCAGGCGCTTTTGTGACACTGAAAAAAAACGGCAATTTACGTGGCTGTATCGGCAGGTTTTCATCCGACCTCCCATTGTATAAACTGATCAGTATCATGGCAGTGGCCGCCGCCACGGAGGACACCCGGTTCGATCAGGTGAATTTGGCTGAGGTTGATCAGCTGGAAATTGAGATCACGGTTCTTTCCCCTTTGAAAAAAATCAGTTTTCCAGATGAAATTATCCTGGGCAAGCATGGTATTTATCTTAAAAAAGGCTACTCTTCAGGCACATTTTTGCCCCAGGTGGCCACTGAAACCGGGTGGACGGTTGAAGAATTCCTGGGTCATTGCGCTCGTGACAAAGCAGGTATCGGCTGGAACGGCTGGAAGGAAGCCACAATTTACATTTACGAAGGCTGTGTATTTTCCGAAGGTGAATTCAGCGTCCGCAAAGATTGAGGTAGGGACAACGTGAACATACTTTAAGATCATTTGTTTGGGCAAATGGCTTTGAAAGGTCATATACATCCTGCAAAACCGAGACCAGCACTTCCTCAAATCTTTTGATAACTGCTTCATTCAGCGAGGCTGACAATTTGCCAGGCTCTTCGCCGGGTGCATTAACAGCCATGAATCCGGTATTGATCATTTTAAGGGAGACGATGCCTGCGCTTGAAATAATGGGATTACGGAAACGCCTGGATAACAGGAAACCATACATCAGCAGCTGAAAACCGATGTTCAGATCGGGGTTGACCGACAAATCGTCCCACTCCTTTATTTTCACCTGTTTGGGCTCAGTAGTGCCTGTTTTATAGTCGATGATCTTCCACCATCCGTCCATTTTATCAACCCGGTCAATAAATCCTTTCAGCTTGATATTCAAATCTTTATTCTGATAAGGAATGGTGATGCCGGTCTCTACGAACTGCTCCAGAAACGTTACGGTACAGCTCTTTCCCGATTTCACCAGTTCATCAACTTCCTCTGCTTCATACTTTAAAAACCGTTTGACCATCAGTTTTGCCACACTAACCAGCAGCAAGTTCTTTCCATACGTGATATCTGAACCCTTGAACTTCTTTTCAAATGCTTTATTTACAGCCTCCTCCACCCATTTTTCCATGGAGGAGAGATTTCCTGCTGTGAGAGGTTTGTCGATAAATGGTTTGTAAAGGTTGTTGAGTGCTTCGTGCACGGCACTGCCCAGCACGGCAGGATCGATGGTATCTTCCACATCCTCCGGCTCTTTAATTCCGGCAATTTCTGCATAATAAAATTTCAGCGGACAATTTCGATATGAGTTTAACGAACTGGCAGAGAAGCCTTTCACCGCTTTTTCTTCAAGAGATGCCAGCGTTATTCCGGTTTTTGGGATTTCGATCACTGCGGACATCTCCCCTTTTACCAGCGGAGTTGTTAAAATTGATTCCCTGATGATAATGCGTGGATTGTATGCAGGCAATTCACTTGCAATTTGCCTCAGAAAGCGGCTGCGGTCACCGCTGCCGAGCTGATCCGGTTCAGTGCCGTAAAGTATCCATACCTGCTGCGCCCGCTGGATAAGCCTGTAAAAATGATATGCATACACAGAATCCTTATGCTGGTATGTTGGCAACCCGAAGTTCCTTTTAATATCGAAAGGTATAAAAGAGGAATTGGTTTTACTGCTGGGCAGCAGGTCTTCATTACAAGAGAGAACGATAAGATTATCAAAATCGAGGGTACGGGTCTCCAGCATGCCCATTAGCTGCACTCCCTTCAGCGGTTCTCCATAAAATGGCAGACTGGTGCTGCTGATCACCTGTTTGTATAATTCGTAAAAGGCAGGGAGTTTCAATCCTGATGCGAAATCACCAAGAAGGTTGTTAAGCTGGTGCACAATTTTTGAAAAGGCAAAGAGGTATTCATTTTCCAATGAAAGCACCTCCCCCGACCTGATGTTTTCTATTATTGAATTGAAGCAGGAAAGCGCATCGGCTGGTTTTTCCCAGGGAGTGAACATGGCTTCAAGAAATTTCAGGTTTACAGAAAACAAGTCGGAATTCTTTAGTACCACATCTTCAATGCCAATAAATATCTGATGTCCCAGCCTGATTTTATCGATGGCTTCATCAAATGCAAACCGGTTACCCCCCATCATTGTGTGAGCCATCCGGTGAATATACGGGTGCAGAAGGAGTTTCAGAACATCCTTGTAATAATATTTTTTAATGTTTTTTGAAACCAGGTAGGTAAACCTTTCAGTATTGAGATGCATCTGAAACACAGTTTCAAAAAGGCCGGCCATGGGTGTTTGTTTCAGCGGCAAGCCGGCTGTGATGTTGAGTGCATCAACCTCATCGGGAATAGAGTTGAGCAAAGGAATCAGCAACCCTTCATCGAGCAGCACCACGGCGGTTTTTTCATTGGCTTTGGCATTTAATGCCAGTTCCCGGAGAAGTTGTCCGCAGTACTTCACCTGCCCCACCGGATCAGGAGAGCCAATGATTTCAATATTTTTGGAGGATCTGGCGAAATCATCAGAAATCCAGCGGGGTTCTTTAACTGGCCACTTGTTAAACCAATCGCGCAAAAAATCACCCGCCTCCTGTTGTTTGTTCTTCAGGTAATATTCATCGGCATCCCACAGCAAAGTTGCTTTTCCATCGTTCCGCAAGGTACCGATTATGTGTTCCTCTGCTTTGGTAAGCGCATTGAACCCGGCAAAAACGATGTGTTTCCATGGCAGTATATCCTTTTTTATTTCAATGTTCTCAGCTGCTATTCTGAACCCAAGTCCCTGATAAACTTGATTCTTTGCGAGCAAGCGAACCTTCAGTTTTTCATAATAAACTACAAGCGACTGATAAAACTGTAAATATTTCTTTTCAAAATCGGTAAGAGGCTGTCCATCAAGATTCCACAAACTGATTGCCCTCGCCTCTGTAAGCGTGGAGAACAATTCTCCGGCATCGGCCAGGTACCGGTCCACTTCGTTAAAATCGCTGAGCAGTTGGGGTGCCCAGCGAAGGAATTCTTCAAAAGATTGTGAATTTGCCCCTTCAATTTCCCTGTGAACCTCGAAAAGTTCAAAAAGAAGATGCATATTTTCCACCTCCTGCAGTCCGTTAAGTTCGGCAATGAAATCCTCAATAGAAAAAATGGTTGGTGCCCAGGTAACCTTTCCTGCCTCTGCAGCCAGGTATTTTCTAAGGAAAAGGCCCCCGCGGCGGTTGGGCAAAACAATGCACAATCCGTCAAGTCCATCACTGAAGACAGAGACCAGATATTGAGCAGTTTTTTGGAGAAATGGGAGCATTCAGCGACCGGGTTAAGAAGACAAAAGTAGGGAATTAATTCCGTACCTTTGATCCTTTAAACACAGTGAATTATGCCGAACCTCTTCTCCGAATATATTCTCAAAGGTGTCCATGTAAAAAACCGGATCGTTTTTCCGCCTGTGGTCTGTTTCGGTTATGCACTGGAAGATGGCATTGTAACCACCAGAAATATTGAACATTACCAGCAGATGGCCGCAGGTGGTTCCGGGTTAATCATAACGGAGGCAACAGCGGTTATAGCAGATGGGCGCCTGGCTCCATTTCAATTGGGAATATGGTCGGATGACCACATTCCCGGGATGGCACAGATTGCCTCCGTGGTAAAGAAAGCAGGGGCTGTTTCACTGCTTCAGATCCATCATGCCGGACTTCTCACGAATACACAGGTATCTGATTCAGCAAAAGCACCTTCAGTGGATGCCAACAATTCAAGATCCAGGGAATTGACATTGAATGAGATCGCAGAAATAAGGCAGGCCTTTACCGATGGGGCAGCCAGGGCGAAAAAAGCCGGTTATCAAGGCATTGAGCTGCACGGCGCTCATGGTTACCTGCTCAACCAATTTGCCTCCTCCCTGTTTAACAAACGGGAGGATGAATATGGAGGAAACCTTGAAAAAAACATGAAGCTGGCAGTAGATATCATCCACGGAATCAGGGAAAAATGCGGAGATGATTTCATTATCGGATACAGGCTGGGCGCCAATACCCCTTCACTGGAAGAGGGAGTTGCTGCCGCAAGAATATTGGAGAAGGCCGGGGTTGACCTGTTGCATGTTTCTCACGGGGGAAGTTTGCAAAACCTGCCGCGTACACCCAAAGATTTCGAATACAACTGGATCGTCTACAGCGGAACGGTTATCAAAGCACAGGTTGGAATCCCGGTTATTGTGGTAAATGATATTAAAACACAGGAACGGGCTGCCTGGCTCATCGAAAATCAGCTGGCTGATTTTGTTGCACTTTGCAAACCTCAATTGGCAGATTCTGATTGGGTTAACCACGTAAAAAACAATCAGCCGGTCAAGATGTGCCTAAGTTGTAAACCGAAATGCAGGTGGTATGAAGACAGCAGGCTTTGCCCTGCAAGAAAAAATTGACGCTATTCGTCATTCGCATATTTGTCATTCACATATTCGTCATTTTCCCAACATCCTGCCACACAATTCCTTCCTCCACATACCCCGCAATTTTGAAATCCTTTGCCAACCGAAGGTAAAGGTCGGTCAGGGAAAATTTTCCTTCCTCGAGTATTAATGGGAAAAACCCTGAATCAACAATCTGTATTCCACTGAAAGCAAGCGATCTTACGGCATCTGTATCACGAACCATGCGCCTTTCGCCGGTTTTCCTGTTTTCCCAGCCACAAAGGTTCAACTTTTCATCAAACAGAAAATACCGGGAGGTCTCACGGTCACGCACTGCCAGGGTGGCCAGGTTTCCCGAATCATGGTGACTTTTCGCCATTTTACCCAGGTCAAGGTCGGAGAGAATATCCACATTCCGGATGATGGCGGTTTGACAATCCTCGAAAAACCAGGCTGCCTTTTTCACACCTCCTCCTGTTTCAAGCAGTTGCCCGGTCTCATCTGAAATTGAAATATTCAATTCAAAGTTATTATTTAAATGAATATACTTAACTATTTGATCAGCAAAATGATGAACGTTAATTATTACATCTTTTATACCTGCCGATTTCAAATGAATTACAGCGTGTTCAAGAAGAGTTTTCCCACCAATGACATAGAGTGCCTTGGGATGAAAATCCGTAAATGGTTTGAGACGGGTACCCAGACCGGCGGCAAGGATCATCGCTTTCATTGTTCGATATGAATGAGGCGGGTGTTTATTTTTGGGTTAAGTTTCAGATGCATGGCGAGTTGTTCAGCGCAGTATACTGATCGGTGCTGACCACCGGTGCAGCCATAGGAAACCATGAGATGATCAAATTTACGGTCAAGGTAGGTTGTCACACTTTGATTTACCAGGGCGAAGGTGTTTTCCAGGAACTGTTGCACCGCAGGTTCTTTTTCAAGGAATTCGATCACCGGCTGATCTTTTCCGTTAAGCAACCTGAATTCATCATACCGGCCGGGATTTGGCAGGGCCCGGCAATCGAAAACAAATCCCCCTCCATTGCCGCTTTCATCAGCAGGGAATTTCTTTTTATAGGAAAAACTGTGGACCGTAACTGTTAACTTTTTTTCCACATTATCTGAACTATTTGCAGATTCTATATTATTGTTATTATGAGATATAGAATGATTTATATCAACTGATTGTTTAGAATTCAATTCAGACGAATCCACCATCATATCTATAACAGAAATAAGCTCAGGGAGGTCGAAATCTATCAGGTGTTTTGCCCTGAAATACCGCAGATTTCTCAGGGCAAACGGTATGCTCTGCAAAAAATGCAGTTTATGCTCATAATACCCCCTGAAGCCATACGCACCCAATGCCTGGAGGATACGGATCAAGGCAAATGCATAATAATACTTCAGGAACTTTTGACGGTCAACCGGACAGGTCCTCTCCAGCTGGTCAAGGTAAAACATCAGCAGCTCATCACGGTCAGCCATGGGTATATCTGCCTTGCCATCGGTCAACAACGAAGCAATGTCGTATTGCAGGGCACCTTTCCTGCCTCCCTGGTAATCAATAAACCATGGCTCGTTGTTGAAAACCATAATATTTCTGGACTGAAAATCGCGGAAAAGGAAAAAATCAGCATCCACCTCCAGCAAAATATCGCACAAGCCAATAAAATCATTTTCCAGGTCCTGTTCATCAAACGGGATCTTTGCCAGTTTCAGGAAATAGTACTTGAAGTAATTGAGGTCCCACATCATCGATTGGCGGTCGAAAGCGGAACGGGGATAGCAAACAGAGTAGTCCAGTGTTTGACCACATTTAACCTGGAAAACAGGAAGCCAGCAGATGGCTTTCTTGTAGATTTCCATCAACTCAGGAGAAAACCGGCTTGAAGATCCGTCCGGCTCAGCTTTCCTGGAATTGGTTAATACCTGGTAAAGGGTGGTATCACCCAGGTCGGTGATCAGGTAAATACGGCTGGCAGGATCGCTGGCCAGGATGCGTGGTACCGGAAGCCCTTCGCTGTAAAAATGGTTGGTAAACGATATAAAGGCCTCATTTTCGCGAATATCTTCATTGTGAGCACCTATTACACTCTCATGTGGTCCCTGAAGCCGGTAATAGCTCCGGTAGGAACCGGATCCGGGTAACTGAGTAACCGATATAGGTGGCGCGCCATACAAGGTTGTGTAAAGTGATATTAAATTTTGTTCGATTGTGGTCATGGGAAACGGATAAAAGTCAGATATTTTCAACTACACATCTGTGTTCATTTAGTACAGTTGGCTCAGCCATGCTATTTTATTTATTGACGTTGGCTTCAGCCAATGATTTGAAGTAAATATTTAATTAAAGCATCATAACACATTAACTACCTTCACCTCCGGTTCCAGATAAACCAGCAACCTCTGAATATGTTTGTACCCCATTTCTTCAATATAACCGGCATATCGTACGAGTTGTTCCCCGTGT
>CAZVNF010000004.1:3260-31364 GCA_964628215.1 uncultured Draconibacterium sp. | reverse complement strand
TTTGTACCCCATTTCTTCAATATAACCGGCATATCGTACGAGTTGTTCCCCGTGTTTCGGGATGGGTTTTCCACTTTTATAATCCATGATCGTCACCCGGCCGGAATCAAAAACAACCCTGTCAGGCCGGTAAAATGACCCTTCGGGCAGTAGAATTTCCGCCTCTGTCTTTACTTTTACCTGGTCGCTAAACAAACGGGTAAGTTGTGGGTCGGATATGACTGACCAAAGAATCCTTTCAATATTTTCACGATCCGGGGTTTCGATAAGTCCTGTGAGCAAAGCTTTTTCAAGGGCAAATGGAATATCTGCGCCGGTGATGACCCAGGACAGCAGGGTATGGATAATATTTCCCCAACGCGATTTTTTCTGCGGGTTATCCAAATCCCACATTTGCGGGGCCCGCATGCGTATTTCAATTTTTTGCCGCCAATCGGTGCTGATCACTTCCTGCTGAAGGATCGTACCGGTTTCTCTGACTACATCTTTGACTTTATGAGGGGTTTTCAATCCAAACTCATATTCTGTAAGTCCGTCAACCCAAAAACCCTGTTGCTGTAAAAAAAGATGAAAGAATCCGGGCAGTGAACTTACCTCAGCCTGGTTCTTTGGCGGTAATTTTGTAAGGATATACAGCCTTTCCTCAGGCCGGGTCATGGACACATAGAGCAAGTTAAGGAGATCAAGCATTGATTTTTGCCGTTCATCTGTTAATACATCCTTGTACACAGTATGTTCCATCTCCTTGTCACTTCGCAGGATGGCCGTTTCCAATCCGGCTGCCACCTCCTTTTCAAGATCAATCCAAAGATAGGTTTTCGTATTTTTTCTCGATTCCCGGGCAAACGGAAGGATGACAAGTGGAAATTCCAACCCCTTGGCTTTGTGGATGGTCATCACCTTTACTGCATTCATTTCTTCAGGTACAATGATGGATAGTTTTCCCTTGTTTTTTTCCCACCAGTCAAGAAATTCCACTGCTCCTGCAGATATTTTCACGGTAAACTTCAACACCGAGTCCAGAAAAAACCGGATGTAAGGATCGGGGATTGTATTGAGCCGGTAACAGCGGATGAGCGCTTCACACAGGTCATACACCGGCAGCACCGTGTATTCCTCACGCGTTTGTTCCCACTTTGGATCGGCAGTAACGTTATTTTGCTGAAAAAACAGTCTGATCTCCGCAATGACAATCTCATTTCTTGGTTCAAAAAGGAACTTCAGATACGCAATAAGAAACCTGACCCTGGGAGAGTTATGTATTAGCAGAGATTCGGCAGAAACGACCCCGACGCCCTCTTCCAGCAGAAACCGTGCAATAGCACTTGCATTTTTATTACTTCTGCAGAGGATGGCCATGTCGCGCAGGCTGAAATTCTCTTGTTTGGCGCTTGTAATTATATCCAGAACCCTGGTGAATGTTTTGGTTTCATAATCCTGTTCCTCCTCATTCCCTTCTAAAAATTCCAGGCGGATATAGCCTCCTGTTTTCTGCGGATCATATTGTTGCTCAAGCCCTTCAAATATTTTTTCTTTGCCATTGATCAGCACATTGTCTGCAATGGTTCTGAAAAACCTGTTGTTGAAATCAACTATTTCTGATTTCGACCTGAAGTTTTGTTCCAGGTTTACCTTTTCAAAATGCCGCGATAAAATCTTTTCCCGCTGATTTAAAATCAGGTTCCGTTCACTTCCCGGGATGGCGGGTAATGCATTGAATTGTTCCACATCTCCGCCCCGCCAGCGGTAAATGGCCTGTTTTCCATCTCCAACCACCAGGTTAAAGTGGCCCCCGGCCAGTGAATTTTCAATGAGCGGGATAAAATTCATCCACTGAAGCGCCGAGGTATCCTGAAACTCATCAATAAGGATGTGCTGATACTTTTCACCCAGCCGCTCATAGATAAATGGCACGGGTTCATTCATCACAATGCCGGCGATTCTCGAATTGAACTCTGAAATATGAACCAGGTTATTGCGGCGTTTGAAATCATTGAGCACTTTTTCAATTTCATTCAGCACTGCCAGTGGATAAATCGTTTTTGCCAGTAGTTTTCTGAGGTAATAGTCTGGCCTGTGCACTTCGATCTCTTTCAGCAGCCTTTCGTATACATCCAGGAGTTTTGGTTTTAAATCATTGATCCTTTGACGTTTATCTGCATCTGTTTTCCCCGAAAACCATTTGTCTTCTTCAATGGTGGTGGTCACATACGAATTAGGATCCAGTTTATCCATCCTGCCCGCAGCCAGGTTGCTGAAATATTTCCATATTCCGCGGTCCCCCTGGAAAAAGTCGGAAGCTGAACACCCGCTGTGATTCAGAATCACGGCCCCTTCTTTTGATATTTCCCTGATTTTTTGCTCAAACTGGCTAATCCTTGAATAGAGGTAATCAGAAATGACCTGGAATTGGTCCAGAGAGAGATTTTTCAACCGGTGGATCCCAGACTGCCCCTCTTCATCCATTAATATCCTGGCAAAACCGGTAAGCATTAAATCAATGTTCCAACCTTTGTCCTCCTCCATCCGTGTTTCCAGAAACTTCACCAAAAGCTTCGTAAGCGATTCATCATCCCCTACTCTGTCAAGCAGCAGATCCACTGCCGTAGATAGCAGTTCATCTGCATCCAGTTCCACATTGAAGTTCACCGGCAAACCGAAATCATGAGCAAAAGTACGTATCAACCTGTGTGAAAAGCTGTCGATGGTTCCAATGGCGAAATCAGCGTAATTGTGAAGGATCATTTCCAGTGCCTTTGCGGCATTCAGCGCAATTTCAATGGTAGTAAGCCCGGTTTCTGCCACCAGCAGCGGAACCAGCGTACCCTTAATCATCGGGTCGGCCGACTGATCACCTTTTGACAGTTCCCTGAGCGCCTTCAGAACGCGCTCTTTCATTTCATTAGCCGCCTTATTGGTGAAGGTGATGGCCAGTACACGGCGGAAATTGCCAGGCTCCTCAAGAATTATTTTCACATATTCCTTTACCAGGGTGAACGTTTTACCGGAACCGGCAGATGAACGATAAACTGTAAAGGACATAACGTGATTTTGAGAATTTGAAAATGGAATAACCGAATACCGGAACGAGCGAACAACTACTTAATTATCTGTATTTTAGCAGAATAAACATTATTTACGGTGGCAATACGTACCAGGTACAAGCCATCGGGTAAATTGGAGAGGTTGGTGCTGATGTCACCCTCTGCGAGTTCTATTTTGCCTGTAAGCATCAACTTACCCTGGCATGTAACTACCTGAATGGCAGCATTACCATATTTTTCCGGAATGGTGAATACTGTAAGGCCATGTGTTGGGTTTGGGCAAACCTGCAGCTGGTTTGGCATCATTTCTTCGACTCCCGGCGGGTATTGGATATAAACGGTTTTTTGAGCCATCCCAGCATTTTGCGTGGCATCCATTACAAATACACTATATGTTTGCACGTTATCCACCGTCACAGTAATTGTGTTCCCGGTATCAAGGGTATTCCATAATATCATGTAAGGCGAAGTTCCACCTGTAACAGTGGCATGCAATGCAAGGATTGTACCCTGGGGTACCGCGGTGTCAGGTCCGAGTGTGACAGACAATGGTTGTGCAGACATACGAAAAATATCGCGGTAAGTCGCTGTTGCGAGACCCGCTTCTTCATTGACCTGGAGCACCGGGATTCCCTCTCCTTTGGCCAGCCATTTATATTCGGTAATGTCCCTGTTGAATGCAAACCCGCTTCCCAGTGAATCAATATAGACACTGTCGCGGATGTTCAGATTTGATTTGACACGTACTGTCTGAAATGTTCCAAACGGAGTAGTAAGGGCTCCCCATCCATCCACGACGCTGTTGCGGATCCTTTTGGTGCTGTATGAAAGAAGGTCGGGCAATGAGATCTCAAAAGAAGAGGCCGAGGACCAGGTTAAACCGGGAGTCATCGGAAATTGGTATTGTTTGTCGGGAATATCATATTTGGCCGGCAAAGGAAGTCCCTGGATGGTATAGGCTGAACCCAGGTCGCTGAATGAACCCGTACTATTTTTAAAAAACGTAAAACCCTGTGTAACAGGAAGTCCGGGAATCGGAATTCCAGAACGGGGTGAAGCCAGGTTGGCCCCCCCCTGAAGCACGAAGAACAATTGGTAAACTGAGGGTGTTGACGAGGTATTCACAAAGGTATCGAGGCGCTGACTTAACGCTTCCAGAGCTGCATAATTCCAGGCAGTATCCATCGCAGTTTTGGCAAACCCATCGGGTACTACATTCGTTAGACTAACGCGGAGAGTATCGCCGGGTGCGGGCATATCGGACTGATCGATGATAATCTGTGAAAAAACGGGTGAAACCAGGCGGCCAATGACGAATAAAACTATCATAATCTGCTTCATACCGATTATTTTAAATACAATTATATTATTGATTCTGAACGGATTTCTTTTTCTCAAATTTAAATAAATCCCATAATAAAGAGAAGTCCCGCTGGTATTTAATACCCACACCCTGGGTATATGGGGAGTTATTGTTCAGGATATTCAGTGTATTGGTACGGTTAAATGCGCGCACCCGCCATCTGCGGTTTTTTGTAAGTATATACTCAATATTGATATCCCCAACGATGGTACTTGATTGCTGCACAGTTGAATTTGTATAGGAATTCATTCCAAAAGTGCCGTCAATAAGCAACCGGTCATCGAACAACTGAGTTGAAATACCCACATCAAATTCCTGGTTTGCCGTGCTGGTAGCCGGCTTATAATTCATATTGACATTTACATTTGTAGTAATCTGCGACAATATACTGTTAATTTGATTGGTGACCAGCGACATGGAGGTAGCACTCATATCAACGGTGCCTCCTGAACTTGCCACGACAGGCTTAAACTGGTTCATCACCATCAGGTAAATTGTTTGCTCTGTCATTACCACGGCATTACTGGTATCAATTGCTGCATATACTTCATTCTTAAGACTCTCTTCCACATTAGGGAGATTGATGGCAAAGGAAATATCGGGATTCAGCAATTTCCCTCCCAGTCGGATGATACATTCCACCGGAATCCGCAGCCCCTCTTCCTCCGGGTTTGTAGTAATCCCTTTCATTGGGGCTTTGGTTTTATATACCGCGCTGATGGAAATATTTGCATCAGCGGCATCCCCGGTCCAACTGATTGTGCTTCCCTCCTTGATTGACATGGGAAGCCTCAGCAGGTTTTTAAACTGGAATAAGAAGAATCCTTTCGACAGGGTATAGGTTCCTGATAAGGAGAAAGGAGTTGTTGGAGTCATGCTCATTAAAAGGTTGCCGGTTCCCGATGCCTTCAAGTTACCTAACTGGTCGGGTAAAAAAACCTCCACCTCGGCATCCTGGTTTACCCTCAAACCAAGGTCAAGCGATAACCCTGTTGCATTTACCTGGTTTTTTTCCTTCGCTTTATCAATAGAATCAGCTTCGGCATCCACAAAAATAATATAGTCGGCCTGTCCAACCGACCGGGTAAGGTCTATTGGAATTACCACATGGGTTTTACCTCCATTTGAGGCCCTCACTGTAATTTTAATATTATCGGGCGGCCCTGTTATGGTTGCGGTACCAGAAGCCCTTGCTTTGCCGTAAAATACGCTGTTTTGCGCCCGGGTATTACTGAATGCGGCAAAGTCGTCCATTTCTACATTCAGATCCAGCCTCAGGTCGCTGAAATGGTTGTGGGTGATCCTGCCATTCAGCACTGATTTATGCCCCAACGAATCGTAGAGGGTGATTTTGTCGAAAATAAAAGCATTGCTGTCAATGGTTATCACATCTGCAAATGAATACGGCACATTCAGATAGTTAATCTTTAATTCGGTGCGCATGAGTTTTAACTGTCCCCGGATGTCCGGCTTATCGAATGATCCCTTGATTTTCACATGGCCGGAAGCCAGTCCGGTTACACCTGTCATAAAATCAGCGACAAAGGGTCCCAGCATTTTAAGATTAAGATTTTTCAGGTCAAGGTCAAAATCAAAATGGGGGTTTTTCTTATCCATGAAATAACTTCCGTTCAATGAAAACGGGATATTTGTTCCCACATTTCCGGTGTATATTATTTGGGACAACACATCAAACTGAGCGGCAGCAGCATCGTATTTCACCTTAAAAGTGGCATCCCCCAGCGACTCCTTATTGAATTTAAACTTATTTACTCTTAAATCGGCAAGGACACTTATATCGGTGTACGGTTTGGCAATTTTAAAGCTTCCGCTCAGGATTCCATCCACATCAACCTGGGATGTACCAAGCAACTGGTCTACCTTTGAGATATCCACCTTGTTGAAACTGACATTCAGGGTATCTGCGGCTGTGGCTGAAAGATTTCCATTCACTTTCAGGTACTGGTCGCCGGAAAAAAAAGAAAGGTTTGATATTTTCACTGAAGATGTGTCAAGGCTGACATAATTTTCAGGATCAATGGTCCAGTATTTTTCATTCAGGAAAACATTGAATTTCTTCAGTTTAAAATCAATGACAGGGCTATTTCTGAAACCCGCATACCCTTCGAATTCGCTTGGTTTGGTATATGCATTCCAGGTAACATTGTACTTTATGCTGTCATGCCTGACATTCGAAACAAGTTTAACCGAATCTATTCTCACTTCCAGGGTATCCTGTTTACTTGCTTTTTTCAGGTAAACACTTGAAAAGCCAGTGTTTACAGAAAGGTCATCGGATTTGCCTTCGGCATCCAGGTACCAATTTGTCAATTCGATATTATTAACAAACAATGCCGGTGATTGCCCTTTCATGATTATTCTACCCTCGCTCTCGTTGTAGTAACCATGCAAAATCGTATTGGGTGCGATTTTAAGAAACGGAAGAAACACCTTTGTTACTTCATCCGATTGTTTGAACCGCACTTCATAATTCATCGTCTGGCTTGACTGGCCATAACTCAGTGCAATCAGAGAATCATTCAGGTTGAAGGAGGCCAGGTAATTCTGGATAAATGCACTGAGCGAAGGGACCAGTGCCTTAAATGAGAAGTCACCTGTAATATCCGCATCCACAAAATCGGATTGCAGGTGGTAACTTTTCCCCGAAGCCGTATCCTGCCTGGTAAGTAAAGCAAGCATATCCATATTAATCAGTTTATTGCCTTCGGAATAAATCGTATTTTCGAGGCGGATTGATCCATCAATATTGTCCGGATTGGTGCCTTTGAAATTCACTTTCATCCGGGTGGCAAAGTTCATTGCTGAATCACGTTTCAGGAGGTTAAGATCAAACAACTGGGCATGGTGAATTTTTGCGGCCAAATCAAAATCAGGCAAGGAATCCTGCAAATTTACGAGTCCGGTCAGTTCGAGATTGAGGTTTGGGTCATCCACCATCAGGTCACCATTGAACTTTCTGTCAGCGAGGGAGCCTGAAATATTAATATTCTTATAATTATAATGGTTCAGGAAGGCGGAATCGATGCGCACTTTCATTTTCACATTGGCATCATTCAGCGAGAATCCCATCCCGTTCAAATCGGCGCGTAAAGTAACCCTGCCCAGTAAACCCGTATTGCCGACAAGCGTACCGATATCAAACCCATCGGCGTTCAGCTGCCCGTTATAGGCTATCAGTGTGCTCTCTTTCTGCTTTTTAAGTGACAAATCAACCCCTAAATTCCCCAGGTTTGTGTTCAGTCGGGCAGTGGCAACAAAATCGTTGTAGAACCCGGTAAAATTCCCTTTGAGTGCCACCTTCCCAACAGTTGCAAGGATGGCAGGCAACTCAAGATGTCGCAGTTCGCCCGGGATCAGCAACGCTTCCACATCCTCCTTTGTTGAAGTCATCGACTTGACATTCAAATCAATAAAAGTTTCCTCTATATCGGGGAGCCCCAGAACACTGAGATTTCCCTGAAAAGTGGTATTTTCCCCAAAGGCAAATTTAAGATCACGGGCTTTGAAATTACTTACCGTTCCCTTGATATTACCCGAAAAACGGATCAGGTCTTTCATCACAGACAATTCTGACGCAAAGTACCCGATATCCTGAATATCAAGGGACGATGGCTCTATTTTCGCATGAATGGCAACCTCATTCAGAAAATCATTGTAAGCTCCCCAACGGTCATACAGGAAGTCGAATGTAAGTGAAAGATCCGAATGATCGGTAAGTATTTTAAGGTTGTGCGCTTTTAAAAACCTGGGCCCCACCCTGAATTCCCCACTGAGATTTTGTACTACCAGTCCGCAACGTTCTCTGGCAGCAAGGTGCGGAATATTGCCAACGATGGTGTCGCCTTCAAAGGCCACGTCTGTCACATCCAGATTGATTTCTGAAGCGTCAATATTTGAATAGTCCATGCCATAAGGCACCGGTGGTTCATTTTCATCTTGAAAATGAAAACGGGTATCTCTGAGGTTCACAGATGAAATGGAAATATGCCAGGGAATCGAAGGAGTGGTGTCGGTTTTTTTCCCTTTGTCTTTTGTAGCAAAATAATCAACAATAAACTGTATACTCAAAGCGCTGTCGCCCTGATGTGTAAGCAACTGAATAACCCCTTTTTCGATATACACCCTGCTGATATTCATTTTGCGGGTTTTAAATTCCAACATACCTGGTTTCACCCCCAGTGCATTTGCAGAAAAAACAATGGTTTTCTTACGGTCGAGAACAGATATTCCCTCTATCACCAGTCCGTTTCTGAATGACAGGTTAAATCCACGGATCCGGATTTCTGTCTTTAATTCTTTGGATAAATAGTCTGCGGCCAAACGTACCATCAAGGTTTGCGCTGCATCGCTTCTGAGGATCAGAAAAATGGTCAGCAGCAATGAAAAGATTACCGTGACAATATAAAGCAGTATTTTTGCGCCTGTTTTAATGATACTTTAATTTAACTATGCAACATTTTATTCTCGGTATTGAATCTTCTTGCGATGATACATCTGCAGCCGTCATTTGCAACGATGTAATCCTGTCTAATGTAACTGCAGGTCAGGATGTTCACCGGAATTACGGAGGAGTGGTTCCTGAACTGGCCTCACGTGCACACCAGCAAAACATTATCCCGGTTATTGATACCGCCATCCAACAGGCAAAGATAGGTAAAAAACAACTTTCTGCCATTGCTTTCACACAAGGGCCGGGTTTGCTCGGTTCACTTCTTGTAGGCACTTCGTTTGCCAAAGCCTTTGCGCTTGGATTGAATATCCCCCTTGTAGAAGTGGATCATTTACAAGCCCATATCCTGAGCCACTTTATCAGAAATCCGGAACGAACGAACCCTGTGCCCTCATTCCCTTTTTTATGTCTGACCGTTTCGGGGGGGCATACCCAGTTTGTGTTAATCCGGGATTATTTTGACATGGAAATTATCGGGCAAACCATTGATGATGCAGCCGGCGAAGCATTTGACAAATCGGCTAAGATCATGGGTCTTCCCTACCCCGGCGGTCCGATGATCGACAAACTTGCCCGGTTGGGAGATCCCGGGCGGTTTACCTTTTCCAAGCCGAATATTCCCGGGCTTGACTTCAGTTTCAGCGGGTTAAAAACATCTTTTCTCTATTTTCTGAGGGACGAGTTAAAAAAGGATGCAGATTTCATCGAAAAGAACAAAAATGACCTGTGCGCTTCCATCCAGGCAACCATCGTTGACATGCTGATGGCGAAGCTGACGCTGGCGGTTGGCAGGAGCTACAAAGAGGTGGCCATTGCCGGTGGGGTTTCTGCGAATTCAGGTTTGCGTAAAGCCCTTGAAAATGCCCGGGACAAATTCGGCTGGAACATTTTCATCCCTCCCATCCAGTATTCCACTGACAACGCTGCCATGATTGCAGTTGCAGGTTATTTTAAATTTCTGAGAGGAGAATTCGGAAACCAGTCGGCAATACCCTATGCCAGGGGGCTCAGGCCAGGCTAAGATACGTTCACTTGCTCCCGAGTACTTCAAACCTGTCTTCGTACGCAGGGGCAATACTTTTCCGGTCGCGGTTGTAGTGGTAATAATCCTGCATCTGCATGCCTTCGGGGAGGTGTTTTGCAACGTACTGGTTCATGAAAAAGTCATAGAGATACCCTGCATGCTTTTTCCCGAGGTAGGTAGCCATCTCATATACATCTTGGGTGTGAAGCGAGTCTATAGTATATCTGTAGCGCACGGTTCCGGTAAACGGGTCATTGAAGAACCGGCCATCAAAGGTATCATAGGCAGTGTTTGAAGTATAAAGCAGTGTTTTCCTGGGGCTTTCAGAACCGGCTTTGCCCAGATGGAACCATGTGCTGTAATCTATGGCATTCAGGTTGAATTTTTTATAATAAACCGTGTCCAGAAACGCATCTTCATCCATGAGCGGATAAAGATATTCATCCAATTGCATCTGGACGATATCCAGCACATAGGACTGTGGTTTTAGCACCATAAATGAGTCGATGGCACTGTTCAGGTAAACATTAAAGCCCAGTAACCGCAGTTCATCAATAAACTTGTTCATATAAGATTCAAGCAAGGTACTATCGCTGATAAACTGAACGAACTGGCTTTGTTCCCAGAGTGCAGAATCCTGCTGTTCCTGTGAAAGTGAATCAAATCGTTCAATCATTTCGCCCTTGTGGTTGTATTTAAACACCACAGCTGGGGGATTCACAAGCAGATTGATCATGTTTGGCGACTGAATAAATGTTCCCGCCACCTTTCGTTCTGGTAAACATGATTGCATGCCGAGCAGCCCTGTCAGAAAAAAAATGCCTAAAAAGAAGGTATATTTGTTAAAATTCTTCAAATGTGCAGTAATTTGAAAGAAAATATAACTATAAAAATGCAAAAATATTGTCAATACCGGTTCTCCCGGGTCTTTTGTTCGGAGAGCATCTGCCTGCCGAATTTTCTTCCGTATTCAATGCATTTCTCTCTGACCTCACTATGTGGTGTGAATTTAACCATCAGTCCTTCATCCATTACCCGCAGTTTAAGGTTACTCATGGCCGAGGTCATGATTTTCGCACCTTCGCCGCTCCAGCCATATGATCCAAAGGCTGCAGACAGTTTGTTCCTGTCGCGGATTGGATTGATCAGGGCAAAAACCTGGTAAACGGGCAGGAGGATATTCTGGGAAAAGGTGGGACACCCTAAAATTATTGCAGATGCCTGGCTGATCTTTTGTTCAATAGTGCCAAGATCCATTTTTTCGATATCACAGAGGTCAACTTCAAAATCGCCGGTTTCACAAATACCCTTTGCGATCATCCCGGCGATGATCCCGGTATTCTGGTATGCAGAGACATAACCCAGAAAAATCCGATCCGGATTCTGGCCATTCAGTGCTTCACGGGCATATTTTTCCGAAAGATCAACATATTTCTTCCAGTTTTTACGTAACAGGGCACCATGACCCGGCAAAATTGCCGTGATGTCAAGTGGCCTGATCCGTTCTATGGCCTGCAGCATGAACCTGCTGTATGGCTTCATGATTACGTCGTAATAGTACCTGAAAGCCTCATCAAAATCGCCAACCAGGTCATCAAACACCTCTTCATTACAATAATGTTCACCGAAAATATCGCACGTGAACAGCAGTTTATCCTCCTGCAGGTAGGTCATGATCGAATCGGGCCAATGCAGGTTTGCTGCAGCCACAAACTGGAGTGTTTTATTTCCAAGGTCGAGAGTTTGCCCGTCTTTTACGATCAAATGAGGGAATTCGAAACCCAGCAGATCCCTGAGATACCGGATTGCATTGCCACTGCCAACCACCTTTGCTTCCGGGGCAATCTCCAATAACCGTGCGAGACAACCGGAATGGTCAGGTTCCGTGTGGTTCAAAACTATATATTCAATTTCCTTAGGATCAACGACCGATTGTATTTTAGCAAGATAGACATCCCAGAATTTCTCCTTCACTGTTTCCACCAGCGTTTTTTTCGTCGCGTCGATAAAATAGGCGTTGTAGGATGTGCCGTATTTTGTTTCCATCACCACATCAAAGGTCACAATGTCGTGATCAAGAACGCCAACCCAGCTTACATGGTCGGAAATTTTAAGTACTTTATTGTCAGGCATGTTAAGGTTAAGGTTAATATCATCCATTCACTTTTGGCGGAACATTGATGAGTAGCCAGTATAAACCGGTAGAATTGATGGAATGGACAAATGAATCAAAATCGACCGGTTTTACAACGTAACTGTTCGCTCCCAGATTATAGGCTTCAATTATATCAGGATCTTCCTTTGAAGAAGTAATAATGACTACGGGCAACATTTTGGTGGATTCGTTTGATTTAACTGCTTTCAGCACCTCCAAACCACTGATTTTAGGTAGTTTTAAATCCAGGAAAATCACCTTGAGAGATTTCGACTTGTCCCGGTCAGAGAACTGACCCTTACTAAAAATAAAATCAAGTGCCTCTTCCCCATTTTCCACAACGAAAATATGGTTTGCCAGGTTACTTTTCTTTAAAGCCCTGATCGTTAATTCGGCATCGCTTGGATTATCTTCAACGATGAGAATTTCAACAGGATCGAAAGATATCATGGATTAGAATTTTACTGTTCATTGCGGCTGAAGCCTCATTCACTAATTTCAGCTTTCAAAGGTAATGAAAAATAAAACGATGCACCTTTATCAATCTCACCTTGTGCCCATACTTTTCCTCCATGCCTGTGAATAATGCGTTGTACAATGGCAAGTCCGATGCCGGTTCCTTCAAACTCCTTTACGCTGTGGAGCCGCTGAAATGCACCAAAAAGTTTGCCGGCATATTTCATGTCAAACCCGGCGCCATTGTCGCTAAAGCAATAAACTACCATATCCTCCCTGATTTCAGAAGTTAGTGAAATCATAGGCTGGTCCTTCCTGGAGGAAAACTTGATGGCATTCCCAAGCAAATTGACAATGACCTGTCTCAATAAAATCTGGTCGCCCAGGCCCTTGTGTATTTTATCGATATTGAATATGGTCTTGCGTTTTTCATCGTCACTGGCAATTTCAGTATAAACCGTTTTGGCAAGATTTTCCATATTGATCATGGTAAGGTGCATATCCGTGCGGTTAAGCCGGGATAATGCCAGCAGGTCATCGATGAGCTGGCCCATTTTAATGGCATTTTCCTGAACGATGGTACACACCCGTTTTCCCTCATCATCGAACAAGGGCAAATAGTCCTCCATGAGAATTCGCGTAAAACCATCAATGGCCCTCAAAGGTGCTCTAAGATCATGGGAAACGGAATAGGAAAAAGCCTCCAGTTCCTTATTTGAAGCTTCCAGTTCCTGATTGGAGGCTTCAAGCTGCTTTGTGCGTTCGAGCACCCGATGCTCCAGTTCATTGTTTAATTTTTTTATCCCCTCTTCGGCAGCCCTTCGGTCGGAAATATCTTCAATATATCCTTCAAGGTAATGTATGTCGCCATTATCTTTATATATACCCCGACAGCGCTCCCACACCCATTTTACATCACCCGAAGCAGTTCTGATAGGATACTCTCCTTCATACATCTCTCCTCTTTTCAGTACTTCCTGCCACTGAGTCCATACCTCCTGCCGATATTCCTCTAAAATGATTTCATTGAATAAAACGGTCTTTTTTTCGATAAAATATTCACGGGTGTAACCCGTAACAGAAAAGCAGCCATCGCTCACAAACAGCATCCGGCCGTCATAGCCATCGATGCAACGGTAAACCATACCGGGCAAATTACTCACCAGTGTTGACATCTGCTGTTCGCTTTGTGCAAGTTGCTTTGACATTTCGCGTTCGCTTGTGATATCCTGTGCACTGCCTACTGTTCCAATCATTTTACCATTGGCATCGAACAACGGAGATTTCCTGACATCAAGAAAAAGAAATTTTCCCTGAACGTTCCCAAATTCATCAAACTGACCAGGCTTGCCTGAGGTCATTACAACCTGGTCAGAATCAATGCAAATTTCCCCAAAGGAATGCCATACAGGGTTATCCGGGTGTAAAGCACGTTGTCGGTTAACAAAATACATATCATCTTTCCCAACAGGCTCTTCCACGTTTTTTGCGATCAATAATTTATCACATACAGCCTTATTTGCAAAAATAAATCTCTTGTTGAGGTCCTTTGCCCAAAGCATATCGCTCATGTTGTCACTGATGGTTCTGAACATGATTGAAAGTTCCTTGTATTTCTGCTGGCTTTCCTCTAAAATCCTCTCAGAGTGTTTTCGTTGTTCCACTTCTGCCAGAAGGTCCTCCATGAGGTTCAATGAGGCCTGCTTGGTTTTTTCAAGTTCAGCATAAGATTTTTTCAAGTCCGAATCACTTCTTTTCAGTTCCTCGAGTTGCAACTGAAGCAACCGTGTTCTTTCGGCAACTGTTTGTTCAAGTACCTGTTTTTCATGACGTACCAGGTCCTCTGATTGTTTTACCCGGATCATGGTTGATACCACTGCAATAAGTTCCGCCTCCACCACCGGCTTGGAAAGAAAAGAATCGGCACCCAGTTGAAGCGCCTTGATACGGCTGGCGGCATCCGTTTTTTCAGCTGTCAGGATCACCACAGGAATCCGTTTTAATGCGGGATCTTCCTTGAGAAGTCTGCATGTTTCAAAACCATCTATCCCGGGCATTACCAGGTCAAGCAAAACCAGGTCGGGATATTCCGTCCGGGCCTTCCCGATTCCTTCCATTCCTGACTGAGCACTACTGTATAAAACTTCAGGGAATGCATTTTTCAACATGGCACGCAGAACCACCAGGTTATCGTTGTTATCGTCGATTGCTAAAATTTTAACCATACTCATTCAAAATTTATAAAGCACTCAAAACCTTTGAACTATGTTGTTAGATGCCGGGACTATCAGATATCCATCTGCTTAAAGTTTGTTCAAAAACAGCCAGGTCAACCGGCTTTGAAATATAGTCATCAAAGCCATAGGCAAGAATGTGTTCGCGATCACCCTTCATGGCTTTAGCGGTTACTGCAATGATGGGGATCCTATCATGGGAACAGGCTTTTCTGATTTCATCAAACACTGTGTAACCATCTATCCCGGGAAGGGAAATATCTAGCAGGATCAAATCGGGTTTCCGCTCTTTCGCCATGGCTATCCCATCAACCCCGTTATTTACGCATGTGATGGTATGTTTATCCTGCAACAGCACCTTCAGGGTGGTTCCATTGTCTGCATTATCATCGATGATCAGTATCCTGGCCGGAGCTTGTATGCGGGGCGCGGGTGAGGGTGATTGATGACGAAGGGCTTCCTGCGCAGTTTTTTCATGAGGAAACAACATTTGTCTGACGATGGCAAGAAGTGCGGATTTGTTAACATCACCCTTTTGAATCAGCTGGTGGACATGGTTTTCCTTCAATCGCTTCAAATCTGTTGAAGTCAAATACATAGCTGTAAGAATGAGCACAGGAATTGCAGCGGTTTCAAATGTTCCCCTCATCTTTTCCAAAGTCTCGAAACCATCCATTCCAGGCATCATCAAGTCAAGTATAATCGCATCAGGAACTTTCATTTTAACTGCTGCAAGTGCCTGAAATCCATTTCGTGCAATCTCCACATTGTAACCTTGTTCCTGTAGTATCCATGTTAATTGCAGGATTACCGGTTCGCTGTCCTCCACTACCAGGATGGTTTTTGCAGTTGTGTCAGCCAGCTGAAGATCAGGCAGATTATCATCGTGATACGATTTAACAAAGCCTGTTGAAGGGAGCGTTTCTTGTTGTCCTGAGAGAATTTCCATTGGAATGACAATCGTAAAAACCGAACCCTTCCCGGGTTCGCTCGACACTTCAATCCGTCCCTTCAGCATTCTGGTATATTTATCCGCAATGGCCAACCCAAGGCCTGTTCCGCCAAAATGTTTTGAAGTAGTTCCATCGACCTGACGGAATTCATCAAAAATAAATGACAACTGATCTGCAGCGATCCCGATACCCGTATCGGCCACTTTCACTAAAACTTCGGTATCAGAAACATCAGCAGATATATTAACAGAGCCTTTTTCTGTAAATTTGACTGCGTTTGCAATGATGTTTTGCAGTATGTGATGACATTTATCGTGGTCGCTTATGATCAGTGGAGCAGCAGGATTAATCTTGTTAATAAGCTCAATACTCTTACTTTTTGCATGTATTGTCATTGAATCTACCAGCTGCTGAACAACCCCGAATATTGAAAACTGACTGTAATGCAAATCCGTTTTCCCCGATTCAATACGTGAAAGATCAAGAATATCGTTGATCAATGCCAGCAGATTTTTCCCATTCCGCTCGATAATTTCAAGGTAACTGTATTCCTCCTCCTCTATTTGATCTTTTAATCGCTTGTATAACACACCTGACAGGGCAATAACCGAATTTAACGGAGTTCTCAATTCATGGCTCATACTCGACAAAAACTGGCTTTTCAGCCTGTTGGCCTCATCGATCTGATGCTTTTGCATTTCCAGTTCAGTATTTTGCTCAACCAGTTCGCTGGTTTGTAACTGAAGTTCTCTTGCCTGGTAATTTAATTTTTCATTTTGTTTGTCAAGACTTTCAGCGTACTGCCTGATGCGGTCAAATGCCAGAATGGCATTCATGCTCATATTCAGATTTTTCTCCGATTGTCTGATAATTTCCATTGATTCATCGCTGTAGACCCCGATACTGGCAAGGGAAACCACCGCCACGACCTGATTACGCCGAATAACCGGAATTGTAATAATTTCCTTTGGTTTCAGGGAACCTGCCACTGTTGGAAAAATAAATACGGAATCGTCGGGGACATGGGTAACTTTCATCAGTTTTTTTCCTGTCAGCACAGAGCCAAACTCACCTTCATTTAATCCGGCTGAAAAAGATCTGAGTTTTTCACTGTTGAATCCAATAGAAAAATAGGGTTCAAAAAGGCCATCAGACTCATTTAAAAAAAAGACTGCCCCGAGATTGGACATCGTTTTTTGCATCAGCACTTCCATCACCGAACTGCAAAACAGGGGCAACTCGTCATTGGCCAGCATGACATCGGCTATCGCGAGTGTGCCGTTTTTTACATTCATGTTAAATTGAACTGCTTCAGCCAGTTTGTTCAGCGAAGTTGCAAGAACCCCCAGCTCATTCGTAGAACTGTTTTTGTTTCGTATATGGTAACGGCCCTGCCCATAATGTTCCACACACGTCACCATTTCCTGCAGCGGGTAAGTGATTCCCCTCATGATGAATGAAAAAACAGCTATGGAGATCAGGATAATGAGCAATAAAACAACCCATAACTGGATATATAATTGATTTCTTCCTTTTTCAGCAGAATTATAAAAACTGTCCGCACGGTTCAGGGCAAAATCTTTCAGGACTTTCATTTTGCCCATAATCTGATGAACATGAAATTCCCCGACAGTTTTTGTTCGGCTGACCGCTTCCTTGTACATACCTGACTGGCTTAACCTGATGGTTTCATCCCGTACAGGCTTCCACTCCCTGAAAGCAGACAATGCACTGTCAACCGAACCTCTTTTCCCCAGATAAAGTGCATAAATAGAATCGAACAACCGGTATACTTGCGATTCATTCACAGTGATATCGTGAACTGCAGCACTAAGTTCTTCCTGGCTGTCGGATATTGTCACATTTTTCATGCTGCGCTGCATCGCCATCACATGTGTTTCCAGCTCCCGAACAGCGATATTGACCTTGAAAGGATGCTGATACAGATAACTGGTATTGTTCCAGATTATACCGGAATGCCATAACGCAATACCACCCAACAGCATCACCAATAATAAAATAATGCTGAAGCCCAGCCAAAGACGGGTTCTGATTTTTACATTTTTTATGTTCATGGTTTCCTTTAGTATATTAATAATTATTCAGGGCTAACAGCATTTATATTTTGGTAAAAATATTGCTTATCGGGTTCAATTGGCGAAATTTTCCGGATTTCTCTGCAATTAATCTCTCCGATTCTCCTACAATCAGGAATCCATCGCGGTTCATCGAATGATATAATTTTTCCAATATGTTCAGTTGTGTATCTTTGTGATAATAAATGAACAGGTTGCAACAACTCACCAGGTCAAAATCAGCAAATATGGCTTCGGGGGGTGAAGTATATCCAGGATCGATAATATTCCTTTGCGTAAAATGCACCCGGTCCCGAATCTCTTTCACAACCGTGAACTGCGATTTTTCCTCTTTAAAATAGCGGTCAAGATAGGACAGTTTCACATTTGACATGGCAGCTCGCTCATATTGGCCGGCGCAGGATTTTTCAACGGCCCCGGCTGAAATATCCGTGCCGAATACCATAGCTTTAACGTTTACATTCAAATTACAAGCCACGTTATCAACAAGCATGGCCAGGGTATACGCCTCCTCTCCCTGGGCACAGCCGACGGACCAGATTCTGATTGACGGTGAATTGTTCCTCTCCTTGATCCTTATCAAATCAGGCAAAACAAATTGCTCAAGGAATGATACATCCAAACTGTTTCTGAAAAACAGGGAATAGGATATATACATTGAGTCAACCAGTGCGTCCACTTCTTGCTCACCTGAAAGCAATAATTCAACATACCCGGCCATCCCGATTGACTGAGTTTCCCTGACCCTGCGCAAGATGGATTTCCTGAGAAATGCAGGGGCAAAAACTGACAAATCCTTACCGTATTTTACACTGATTATTTCGATTAAATGTTGAATTGTCATGCGGGAAGATTATTCATGAATGATATATTTTTCAGGTTTTCCGGTTTTTACAAGCATCTCATTGATCTCCTTTTTAAGTTCTACCATTTTCAATTCGCGGCCGACCATCAGGCTGTTGAAACGTGCCAGCTCAGACGCCTTTTCCTGCAAAGCTTCTTCAGTATGTTTCCGGTCAGTCACATCCCGGGTAACACCGTGAATTCCAAGCCAATCGCCGTTAACCCCAAAAAACGGCGTCATGAGCAATTCTCCCCATTTGGATCCGCCATTTTTACAATTATATTCCAGGAGCAAAGTATGACTGTATCCGACGAGGGTTTCCTGTTGAGCCCACAGTTTAGGCATCTCTATTTTGAACAGGTTTTTTGCCAGATTGGCCGAATCTTTTGTAAACCGGTTGTCAAATGATTGTCCCAGATACTCCTCCATGCAGTAGCCTGTAAACTGTTCAATTGAGGGTGAGACGAAGGTGCTTTTCCCTTTCAAATCCATCAGCCACACCACATCGGTCATTTTATCGGAGATGAGTTTAAACAGTTCCCTGCTTTCCCTTAGATTCTCTTCTGCTTCCCTCCGTTTGGTTATATCATGATAAATTGACTGATAAGAGCCGTCAGGCATCATTTTCGTATGCATTTCCACTGGTATATGGGTTCCATCCTCTCTGAGGATGTCACGGTGACTCACCACCAGCTCCCCATTTTCGAGAAGGTCGTATCTCAGTGGAATGTGATCGAGATTTGAATTGGTGAACAGCTGTTTTACATTGATCCCGATCAGGTTCTCGCGGGTTCTGCCCGTTAACTTCTGCATGTAGGAATTTGCATTAATGATAACGCCTTCTTTCGAGCCAATCAGAATTCCGTCAACAGCAAATTCAATCAAATCGTGATATTTCATCTCACTTTGATGCAGTGACTCCAGCGTTTCCAGGGCTTTCTGTTCGCTTCGCTTCCGCTCGGCAATTTCAATTTCCAGCCGTTTGCTGTACTTTGCCTGGATAATGATCTTTACAAAACCAAACAGCACTAAACATATTATCAGTACCGTGATCAGGTGGAACCACCATGCACTGTAAAAAGGTGTTTGAATGGTAATGATTCCTGATTTTTTCACCTCCGACCATTCTCCTGACCCGTTTCTCGCCTGCACCACAAACTGATATTTACCGTGATCCAGCAACGAGTATTTTACTTTGTCAATTCCAGACTGGTTAACATATTGCCATTCATGATCAAGTCCCTCAAGTTTGTATCGGTAATTGACCATTTCCTCATTCGTAAAAGAGATGCCCTTGAAATGAAAGTACAAGTTATTGTCATTATATCCGATGCTGCAATCATTGGCTAAATTATGCAAATCACCTTTATTGTCTTCACAGTCAATTAATTGAACAATCGGAATATTTGCTGACATTTCGATATGCCCCGGAATAAAACAAGAAAGTCCCATATCCGTGCCGATTAAAACATTTCCGTCCTTATCCAATACTCCGGCCGAACGGTTTGTCTCCCGTCCTGCCAGTCCGTTGGCGACACTGCAGGACTCAAGTTTCTTCTTTCCGTCCCATATGTAAACACCATTATTCGAACCAATCCAGTAGTTTTCTTTCTTATCCTGAAAAATAAAATAGACAGGACTGTCAATCCTGATTCCGTCGCGGTTATACTTCCGGATCCGCCCGTTTTCAATAATGCCCAACCCATTCAATGTTCCTACATATTCGGTTCCGGATTTATCCTGATAATAGGCATAAAAGCTCCCTGGGGTAAAGCTCTCATCAAACAACACCCTCGTTACCTTCACTCCCGAAATTTTATAAAATCCATACAGCCCCGCTCCTATCAATTCTCCATTATTTGACGAAAATAATTTTCTGAAAGGGCTGCTGATTTCCTGGTTTTTTTCAAATGGCACAAACCTGTCGTTTTTCAGGTAATAAAGTTTCTGACTGGTGCCTGCCCATATTTTACCCTGTCCACCCTGGTGAATTGTGGTAGCCAGGGATAATGAATCAGCTTTGTACCATTTAATTTTTCCATTTCCGATCATTTTCCCAAATCCAAGAATACTGGCGGCAATCCACACATCTCCCCGATCATCCTGCATCAAATCCATTACCCTCAACTGGTTGTTTTTCGCACCAGGAAATTCAATTCTGGTGAATTTATTTTGATCCAAAGTGGTTAATCCGCCATTATGTCCGAATACGAACCCGCCTTCTTTAAGTTCCAGAATAGCAGTTACCTCATTTTCGAGCAATCCATTGAATTCAAAATAATTCATTAACAGTAGCGAACTCACTTTGTCAACGCCCCTTGTATCAGTAAACCAAACATTTTGTTCCCTGTCAACAAACACAGAAGACGCCCCATTGGAGGAAAACCCATTATTCACCATCAAAGGGCCAACTTTACCAGACGCCCGGTTTACATAATACTTAGCCCAACTGTTTCCAAAGAAAACATTTCCCCTGTTGTCGAAATTCACAAAGGATTCCCCGGGATTAAACGGTGTAGGAAGAGCAAAATCAGCTGAGACAAGGGTGCTTTTCCCGTTTTGCAAATAGGTCAGCCTGTTCGGGGTAAGTATCCATAATTTCTCATCAGGCTGTCCTGGTCGTTCAAATTTAAATGCGACCACTGCCCCGCCTTCCGGTTTTAGATATTCCTTTACCTTCCATCCCGTTTTCTGCAGTTCAACCTCAAATATACCAGCCCGGGTAAGGGCATAAAACTTGCCAGACTTTGCTGTAACTGACCAAATCTGATTATTTACTTCATTACCGGAAACATTCACATGGTTCCACCGGCCGTTTTGATAAATATCCAGTCCGACCCCGCTGCCCATACACAAAACCGGGTTGCCTGCCATGTATAACAAATCGAATGCATTGGTCTCATTCGGAGAGGTTTGATATGCCGGGATAATTTTATTCCATGTATTGTTCTTCAGGTAAACAATTATACCTGCAATTTGCCTCGGGACTCCCCAGATAATTCCATTTTCATCATTTTTTACATTTAAAAATTGTTGCACAGGCAGTCCGGAGGAAGCATCATAATTTTTAAAACAGAACCCATCGTAAGATGAGATTCCGCTCTGGGTGGCAAACCACAGGTACCCGGTATTGTCCTGGCAAACATCATTGACCGTTCTGGTTGGCAATCCGTCGTCGACAGTATACGATTTTATCACATATTGTTGTGATTGACCAATAAAAGCCAAGATAAAACTCGAAAAAAAAACGAATAAAAATCTTACATTATTCATGGATAACATACTTTATTTCTTTACCGATACCAACAAGCAGGGTATTAACCTCTTTTTTAAGTTCGATCATTTTCAGTTCACGTCCGACCATCACGTTGTTAAATCGCTCGAGTTCCATGGCTTTTTCCTGCAACTCGCCTTCGGCGCGTTTGCGGTCTGTTATCTCGATGGCAATACCTCCCAGTAAAGATTCCTGGCCTTCCCGGGGAATGAGAAACTTTTGCGTTTCATAAAACCGTATGTTGCCATTCACATCAGCCACCTTTTCTTCAACTTTCACAAAACCGGCATCTATCGCCTTCTGGTCATCTGCAATCAGTTTTTCCCCAAATAATCCCGGATAAAATTCCTTCGGAGTCAAACCAATCCAAGCCGATGCCCCCAGGGTTTCATCCATGTTTTTATTGACATAAATGGATTTAAAATGTAAATCCTTGATAAAGGCAAAAGCCGGAAGGTGGTCCATGAAAAGTGCAAACTTGTTTTCACTTTCCTTCAATGCCGTCTCGGCAATCTGGCGTCCGGCGCTTTCAGCATGGTCTTTCAGTATTTTTCCGATCAGAACGGTTGCCAGTGGGTAAACACCCATAATACTAAATACCAGCGTCTTAAAAGCATTCATTCGCAATGGCGACGGGATTTCAAAAATCAACAGGAGCATGACAGCGTGCACTAACAGACCAATGCCATACAAATAGAGCACACTGTATTTCAGGCGTTTCGGCTTCTTGTAGAGGTAGAATAGTATTCCGATCAAAGTTGAGGAGATGATCACAGAAACCCCCATGTATACCCCCGGACCACCAATGTATATGCGATAAACCAGTGCAATTGCGGCAGCAATCACCCCCGAAACCGGGCCAAAATAGAGTCCGCATAAACTCAGGACAACACTGCGTCCATCAAAAATCAGCCCGGGTGCCAGTACAAAAGGATTAAGCATCCCCAAAAGGGCAACAAATCCGAATAAAAGCCCCTGTAGAATTACACCTGATGTTGATTCCCGTTTCCACCTCAGATCAATAAAACCGGAAAGTACACTTACCGAAACCAGTAAGGCCAGGTTGAAAATTAATTCGATGATGATCATTTCACATGTGGTTTACGATGAATTACATACCTGTCTTCCTCTCCCAGCCTGGTTGCCAGGGTGTTGATTTCCACTTTAAGCTCGATCATTTTTAATTCCCTGTCGATCATCATACGGTTAAATCCCTCCAGCTCATCGATTTTCTTTTTAAGCTTTTCTTCCAGCTGCTTACTCACAATATACTCCCAGGCAAGATTGATGAGCTGGGTAACAAGTTCAATATCATTTTCATTATAGTCGGCAGGTTTGTTACCAACACCAATGATAGCCACGATCCTGTCGCCACGAAAAACAGGAACGGTCAATTCACGGAGGACTACTGCATGGCCTTCCGGCATCCCTTTACGGTGATGCAGGGCAGCATAATCATTATGGATTAACGGGCGCCGTTCACGCAGGCAATCAACCCACACACCCGCTTTGTCTGTCTCATAATGCATCACATCGCCTTCAACTTTGCAGAAGGTTGTCAAGGTGCGTGTCGACCAGGTTTGCAGGAATATCTCAGTCTCATCTTCAGAGACAAAATGAAAAAACCCAATTTCGCTGCCTGTGAGAATTTCAGCCTTATCTGTTATCAGTGCCAGAAGCTCTTTCAACGGATGTGTCAGGGCAAATTCCCCAATGGCAATGTTTTCTATCAGCATGAGTTCCCTGTTCTTACGCAGGGTAATATCCCGGGCTACATGGACACTTCCTGTTATTTTTCCATTAAGATCGTATAACGGTGTGGTTGTAACATCGAAAACTCCGCTTAGCCGGTCTTCAAGCACTTCGGCAGTTTCTTCTTTTCCGCTTACCATGGACCTTGCATGAGGGCAGAATTCAGGCACCGATGAAAGACCGTGTACTGCCTCATAACAATGAGTTGCTCCAGGATCAGAATCACTGCATTTCAGTCTGGAGGTCATGGCTTTATTGGCTTTAACAATCCGGTGATTGGTATCAATGATCGCAATCAGGTCGGGAATGGCATCAAAGGTCTGCTCCCACTCATCACGTGCCCGGATTGCATCCTGAATGGCGTTTTCTTTCTCCCTGGCCTGACGAAGGTTATGAATTGCAATTCCGAGGTCTGCAGAAATTTCGGAAAACAAACGGATCTCCTCTTCATTTTCCAGCTGGGATAACTGTATATTCACCAGCAAGTATCCGAAAAAAGTATCCTTGTATTGTATCCTGGTAATCAGACTGTCAAAACCAGGATAGACTTCAAGGAACCGACATTCCCCGCAATTATCCTTATTATGGCTCATCTGTATGGGTTTGTCATCGGCTTTGGCAAGATTGAAGCAGTTTGGCCTGAATCCTTGTGCAAGAGAATTCAGAAACCCTGTATAATCGCCGCTCAATCCGGCGTGAGCAAATTCTGCTACTTTCCCGTTCCTGTCGAAAATGACCATCCAGGCTCCGGCATACCCGCGGGTGGAAATAAGTGTTTCGCATGCGTTTTGCACCAATTCCCGTACATCATCAATTCGGATGATGAGCTGATTAACCTCACTAATGGACTTAAGCACTGAATTGAGGTGCCCGATCCTTCTTTCCGAACTGTTTTTGAACAGGGCCATTTCGATAGCCGAATGAAGCTCTTTATCCAGGAAAGGTTTAAGAATATACCCAAATGGTTCTGTGACCTTTGCCCTTTCTAGAAGGTCTTCGTCATAATAAGCAGTGAGGTAGATTAAAGGCAGCTTATATTTTGATTGGCTTTCTGCTGCCAGCTGAATACCATCCTTCTCCCCTTTCAGGAAAATGTCCATCAGCACAAGGTCAGGAATTTCGGAGTTTAGACTACTAAAAAAAGCATCCGCATCAGATACGATACCGGTTACCTCATACCCCAGGTTCTCCAGGGTTATTTTCAGGTCATCTCCTGTGACCTTTTCATCTTCAACAATCAGTATCTTCGATTTGTTCATCCGGCAATCGCATTAGGGGTGATCTATCCAGGTGGCTGAAATAAAATCCTAAAACACGATTGGTATCAATGCTGTATTTTGAGATTATTTGCCAGGAATGTCACTGAATTAATGACGAAAGGTACTAAATTAAATAATCAGATCACAACACTGACAAATAATTTTTGACAAGATGAAAGCCCGTTTATAATGGCAGTTCCATTTGGCCCGAATTCATGGATTCATCAACTGGTTTCACTGGTTCATCAGGTGATTCCTGCCTTTTCTTCCGAAGTCGTTTTTTTTGTCCGGCACGGTTTTCAAGCGGATCAGCGGCAATGACATCGTCATCTTCCAACAGGATCAGGCGGGGTTTGGGGTCATCGGTTGCGGGTTGCACTTCATCGGCAAGCTTTTCTGACATTTCCACCACATCCAGCCGGAATTTAATACCTGTACCAGGTTCCTTAACCACTACCGGCTTCTCCTCATATTCAATTTCAGCGGGTTCTTCAGCCGGAATAACAGGATCATTTACAACTACTTCCAAAGATTCCAACCAGGCAACCTTTCTGACTGCATGCAATGAAAGCCTTTTCCCTTTCGCCTTGTAACCTTTTACACCTATGAATTCGTGTATTGTGATCTCTTCCGACTCGTTTCCTTTGGTCTTCAATTTCATATCGAAAAGAATCTCCAGCCTGGGGGCAGTATCTGTGGAATAAAGAATGAGTTTGTCGGGGTTTTCGATAAATTCAACTTTCTTATCCGTAAGTTCAGCCTTAAATCGTTTTATATAATAATTTTTTGTTTCATGCTCCTGGTAAACAATGGTATAAATCCTTTCAGGATCATATTTCTCAATCCGTATCATATCCTCCTCGAAGTGGGTTGAAAGGTCGAAGGAGGTAAGACGGTAATGACCTGACTGCATCAGGATGATGATCCTATCGGCACCCGAAAAAGCCCCGAGAAGCAATCCCCGCTCGTCGGTATTGAGGCGCTGTACAGTTTCATCATACCAGATATTCAACGATCCGAGTGTGGAGATGCCTTCTTGTCTCTGCTCGATCTTTTTCACGGCAAATTTGGTCAGGGTATTCCCCATTGAACTGCGTCCTTTGATGGCAATTTCGGCAAAATTGAAATCAAAAAAAGTCTTCTTCAACCGGGGTTTGGGTTTCAGGTCTACGCGCACCCCTTCCGCTTCACCGTTTGGGTTTGCAGTAAAATACAACACCTTCGAGCCGGGAGTGCCTTTGGTTGCCGTGTATTCCTTGTCGCGGGTAATGCCCAGCACGCTGAATCGTTTTACCATGATTTTACCGTTTTTCCCGTCACGATATATCAGGTTGTACACAGTTCTGTTGTCGTTCTTATTGAACACTGCAATATGAATCACATTCTGGCCGACAAAAATTTTGTTTGTCACTTTTACCACGATAAAGGTGCCATCATCGCGAAAAACAATGATATCGTCGATGTCGGAACAATCACATACAAACTCATCTTTTTTAAGGCTGGTACCGGCAAATCCCTCCTCCCGGTTGACATATAATTTCTCGTTGGCAGCAGCTACTTTGGCAGCTTCTATGTTGTCAAAACTCCTGATTTCAGTGTGGCGGTCGCGGTTCTTGCCAAATTTTTTACGGATCTGCCTGAAATATTCTATGGCATAATCGATCAGGTTGGCCAGGTGGTTGTCCACCTCCTCCATTTCAAGGTTCACTGCCGCCATGGCATCATCGGCTTTGGCCGAATTATACCGGGAGATCCTTTCAATAGGTATTTTCCTGAGCCTGTGAACATCCTCCTCCGAAACCTGCCGGATAATCTGGTTTGCAAAGGGTTCCAGCCCTTTGAAGATAGCCGCATCGATATCCTCGGTGGTTCTGCACTTTTTAATTCCTTCGTAAATCTCGTTTTCGATGAATATTTTTTCCAGGGAAATATAATGCAGCTGATCAAGGAGTTCCTGCCTTCGGATGTCCAGTTCAAGTTTAATCAAATCGACGGTACGTTGCGTATTGACCCTGAGAATATCAGAAACACCCATGAATCTTGGTTTTCCTGCCTCTATCACACAGGCATTGGGTGAGATGGAAACCTCGCATTCTGTAAATGCATACAGTGCATCCATGGTAGTATCGGGCGATACCCCGGGAGCCAGGTGGATCAGGATTTCAACATCGGCAGCAGTATTGTCGTCAATCTTACGGATCTTGATCTTTCCTTTGTCGTTGGCGGTGAGAATGGAGTCGATGATGGAACCGGTGGTGGTACCATACGGTATTTCACGGATGACCAGTGTTTTCTTATCTTCAAGTATGATTTTTGCCCGCAGCCTTATCTTACCTCCCCTGAGGCCATCGTTGTATCTCGATACATCCACCATTCCACCGGTAAGGAAATCGGGAAAGAGTTCGAATTCCTTTCCCTCCAGGATTTTTATGGAAGCATCAATCAGTTCATTGAAATTATGGGGAAGTATTTTGGAGGCAAGGCCCACCGCGATGCCTTCCACGCCCTGGGCCAATAGCAGGGGGAATTTTGCGGGCAATGCAACCGGTTCCTTATTTCTGCCATCATAGGAGGCCTGCCAGCTGGTTGTTTTATGATTAAACAGTACTTCATGGGCAAATTTCGAAGGTCTGGCTTCAATGTACCGGGGGGCGGCAGCACTGTCGCCGGTGAGAATATTACCCCAGTTTCCCTGGCAATCGATCAGCAAATCTTTCTGACCCAGCTGCACCAGGGCATCGCCAATGGAAGCATCCCCGTGCGGATGGTATTTCATGGTATGTCCGATGATATTGGCCACTTTATTGTAACGGCCATCATCGAGTTCCTTCATGGCATGCAGGATACGCCTTTGCACAGGTTTCAGACCATCGGTGATCTCCGGCACTGCTCTTTCAAGAATGACATAGGAAGCGTAATCCAGGAACCAGTTCTGGTACATCTGCGAGAGATGGATTGTTTCCTTGAGCGTTCCTGATTCAAGTTCGGGATTGTCACCATTAATGGTTTCGTCAGCAGACATCAATTAGATCAATTATACAATGAAAACAATGGAGGCAATGGAGGCAATGTAAACAATGAAAGCAATGTAAACAATGAAAACAATGCAGACAATGCAGACAATGAAAACAATGAAAACAATGAAAACAATGGAAACAATGAAAACAATGAAAACAATG
>CAZVNF010000004.1:0-3160 GCA_964628215.1 uncultured Draconibacterium sp. | reverse complement strand
GAAAACAATGAAAACAATGGAAACAATGAAAACAATGAAAACAATGAAAACAATGTAACAAAGGTAAACTGCCTCAGCATTTCCTGCATTGTATGCATTGTATGAATTGCCTGCATTTTCTGCATTGCCTGCATTTTCTGCATTGCCTGCATTTTCTGCATTGCCTGCATTGCCTGCATTGTCTGCATTGTTTTCATTGTTTGCATTGTCTTATTTCACCAGTCTTGACACCGCTTTAAAGGTTTCTCCGCCGGAATATCTGAGTAATTCAAAGAGGATTGCTTCACAGGTAGTTATGATGACCCCTTCCTTCTGCATCCGTTCGATTGCCATTAGTTTATCGTTGGGGTTCCGTGAAGAGATGCAGTCTTCCACCACTACAGGATGGTATCCGCTCTGCTGCAGATCGATGGCTGTCTGGAGAACGCAAACATGGCTCTCAATGCCGGCAATGATCACAAATTCCTTTCCTGATGAGGCAAGTTCCATCATGAAACCGGGTTCGTCGCAACAACTGAAAGAGGCTTTTTCGATCCGGTTGATTCCTTCTATTTTTTCTGCAATCACGGGAATGGTTGGACCAAGACCCTTCACATATTGTTCGGTAACAATGATATGGACGCCAAGTACCTTGAGCCCTTCGATCAGCATGGCTGCCTTTTCTGCCAGTTTCTCATGACCATGAATAGCCGGGAATATCCGCTCCTGGATATCAATAATTACCGCCGCCGTTTTCTCTTTTAAGATTCGCATAAAGTGCTGATGTTAAAAAAATGTAAGCAATGTAGGCAATGTAGGCAATGTAGGCAATGTAGGCAATGTAGGCAATGTAGGCAATGTAAGCGTTAAATGGGTGCTCATTTGTATACGCTTAGCTGTTTAGCGGTTTACCCGCTTACATCTTTACCTGTTTACCTGTTTACCTGTTGACATTTTTCCTCAATTATTCAAAATACAAAATTAGGATTTCATTTGATTGAATGCACTTTTGTTTAAAACTAAATGCTTCAATAATTAATGAACTATAGAGAATGGATGCTCTCCAGCGAATCATTTTTAATGACCTGTGAAAGCAAAGCCGGTCATTGTCCTCAGGGAGTTGACTCTCCGGGAAAAGATCAGCAGGATAGAAAACCTGCAGCCCATCATCAAAAAATATGAACGGCTTTCTGGCATCAGGTCAGAACTGGAAAAGTTCCAAACATCATCCAACAATTTTAACTGCACACGGAGGTTTAATATTCCTTTATAAATGTCCAGGTCCGATTTAAGCTATCGGGTAAATTATCTGGCTGAAGTGCTGCTGAATCTTCCCCGGTTTCGCCACCCCAGTCATCTAAAACAGTTCCGTGTTCTACGCTCTTGATCCTGAAACCCTGAGCATTTGGAATTAACATCCATGTACGATTCACGCTACCAGGTACGTCATCTGGCTGCAGTGCTGCTGATTTTTCCCCGGTTTTGCCACCCCAGTCATCCAGAACGGTTCCATGCCCTACACTTTTGATCCTGAAACCCTGTGTATTTGGAATTAATTTCCAAACGCGATTCGTACTTTCAGGTGCATCATCGGGCTGAAGTGCTGCTGAATTTTCACCGGTTTTGCCACCCCAGTCATCGAGTACGGTTCCATGACCGACACTCTTAATGCGGTAAGCAACTCCAAAAAGAACTTTGTTGTTTGAGTTCGGCACAAAAAGATTTTGATCCTTAAACAGATTTTCGACATCCGGCGCCAATGCACTCCTTTGTTGCGACCATGACCCTGTAAATCGATATATTCCATGGAGTTCCAGATAGTTTTTCACAAAATGAAAGTGGTAATCAGCTGCGATTTGGAATAAATACAAATCACTCATTATGTTTACATAATCTGTTCCATAACGGTCTTGACTGGTAGTCATTTCAATCATACCGTTTAACACAGCATTTCTATCAGGTTCAGAATCAACATCTATATTAGTCACCGGCAGGTCTCCAAATACTTTTTGCCAGGCGTTGGCTGAAGATTTTCTGCCAGTAACTTTGTCTGCTAAACTACAAGGACTAATAATCGCTCTTGTTGCCTTATCCATATCGTTTCGGAATTGTCCATCTACTTTTAATTGACCACATCCCCGTGCCTGAATAAATAAACTCACTAACTCCACCCAGGCTTGTTTATATTCTTCGACGTTATCGCGCACTACTGCTTCCTGTGCGGGGTCGGACCAGCAAGGTTTATAGCGGAATTTTACAAAACTGAAATCAGGTAAATGTCCCATCCAGCCATGTCCTAAATAAGAAGTATCAGTGGGGACTGCTTCAAAATTGGGATTTGTAAATTTATATAGGGAAGAAAGCACTACGTTTTCCCAACCACTTTTTGTCCCATCATTATAATCAATAGATTGTCGCCCATATCCCCATTTGGATGGATCCCATGAGGTGGGATCATAGTTGACATCCCAATAAGTATTCAGAACATTGCCTATTCCACAGAAATCCTGATGTGCCCATGTATCTGCAATAACATGCGCTCTGACACCCAACAAAATAAGTCTGAATCGCCGAAGATTATCTTCACGATTATTCTGAAGAATATACTGTCCACCGGTTGCAAAACTAAGAATCGATTCCAGCCTCGCATTGTCTGTTGCACATTTTATGGTGTCCATAATTAATTGACGAGATAAAGCACTTTGAGGGCGATTCAGTAAATTGCCATGCTCAAGATCTTTAAGATATTGTGCTGATTGTTCTAGCGGATATTTTCTTAATACTTCTTTCCCCTTGCTGGTATCGCGCATCTTAAATGGTGATAAAAAACTTGCTATATCCGGGCCGTGTACCTCTTCACGGCTTGGGGTGTTGAGGGGATCATTATAATTGCCTGGGGTGAAATGAAATGAACACCACAATCCGTCTTCAGGAGCTAATCCTGTACTAAAAATGCCTCCCTGAAAAGTGTAACGCGGATAATCAAGGTTGGCTATGATGTTGTAGTTGCTGCTTTTTTCCGTATTACTTACCAATTTCCAATATGCCGCATAGGTCGTTTCATTAAAAAAATCAATGAAGTTTGACGCTTTTGCAATCAGTGTCGCTTCCTGTTGGTTAAAACCACCTTTTTTTGCGGCATAGTATGTCCCATAGTAATGAAAATCCTGATCCATAATTT
>CAZVNF010000003.1:0-54322 GCA_964628215.1 uncultured Draconibacterium sp. | reverse complement strand
TCAAATCCTCACAGAGTGCACGCCCCGCCCTATCGAAAAATGCAATTGCACTTTTCGTTTTTTTAGGGGTATATGAATTGACTATGTTTTGGAGAGTATGAAATTCAGATAGTTAAAGGATTTGCTCCCCTACAAACCAATGGCATTCCAATAAAAATAGGGGAGGCCATGGATCATGAAGCCGGAATCAGAATGATCCCCTATCATTGATTATTGACATCTACTAAATTCGTAAGAGAAAAATGAAGGGAATGGTAGGGTACCTGGAATGAGTTTATCGGACACCGCTGTTCATCAAAAATTCATTGAAGTCTTTATGATCCGGGTAAATGACCGGCGCCCAGTCTTTGACCTGATCGCATTTGCTAACGATCTTTTCAGATGCCGCCATCCCAGCCGGATCATTGTCCAGGAACAGGTTTACTTCCCTGGCTTGTTCCAATTCAGAACCGATCCGTGGCAAAAAAGATAATGAGTTTAAAACAATCGTCCGGAACCTGGGGGTCTTGTTATAATAGGTGCAGCAGGATAAAAAATCCATGAATCCCTCAAACACATTTAAAATGGAATTATCGGCGCCGGGAATGGTGGTAAAGTATTTTGGACTCGAACCTGTTTTAAAGAAAGCGTTTCGCAATTCATAACCGTCTTTATCATTTTTAAAAGCCAGGGCGAAGTACTTCCTGTCATGGACGGTATAAAAGGCTTCTTGCAGAAACAGGTGGGCAAACGCAAGTGCAATTGCACGTGATTTCAGATATTGAATCAAAACCGGATTGTTCAACGATTGTATGCGATCAATCTTTATTTTGCCCGATTCATCCGCAGGGCAGGACTGGATATAGTTTACAGACGAGAAGGACCTTCCACCAATAATATCAATGGTTTCCCTGAAGCTTGTATGGTGCAATTTCATAACCAGGTCTATTAAATTGCCTCCTTCGCCGCTCCCGAAATCGTACCAGACATTCCTGGATAGATGCACTTTAAAGCTGGGAGTCTTCTCCTGGCGCATGGGACTGATGAACCACGCATTTCCATACTGGATTTTGATGGGCTTGTGTCCGTTTTGATTCAGGTAGTCCATTAAATGAGTTTTCCTCGCCTCTGAGATATTCATTGGGATTTTGTTTTTCAGTATATTCGACTGTTATTCTGATGATTAAAAAAAATAGAACATTTTTATCTTATTGAAGTAGTTGGCAACTACACTTACTATCTTACTACATCCATTAAAACATGAAGCTGTGTAGTAGGTTGTAGTAGGATTCATTGAAACACTTACTACAATGAAAACCCTTGATAATATTGATAAACAACATAATGTAGTAAGTGTAGTAAGTGAATATTAAACATTTTGTTCCTTAATAAAATAGCCATAAACCGGAAACGCGTTTCCCTGAACTCTTTTAGAGCCCTTCGGAAAACCCAGTTGAACAAGCGCTTTCCCAACTTTTTCAACACTTCTCAACTCCGCTCTGCGATCTGACATGGAGTACAAATAATCTCTGATTTCACTGGCAGTTCTGAAGGCATCGTTGTCGAAATCTGTCCCGGGTGTCAGATATTTTTGGATGTATTCATACTCTACACTATTCTGCTGGAACTGCTGATTCCGGGTTTCATTCTCCTTTATTTCTTCTCGCGTCAGCTGAAATTTGAAACCACTCTTGTAAAGGGAGTATGCCTGGCTCCAAACCAGGTCTATCGGGATATCATAATAGGCAAAGTTGATTTTCTCAATCTCAAAACACAGCCATCGTACGCTCCCCGTAGTATCGGTGAGGAATGTATCTTCATTCGTTGATCCGACAAATGAAGCCCTGCGGGGATCAGTTTGCGCTTTACGTGCAAAAGGATGACGAACCCTTACACTGTCTTTGGAAAAAAGGCTTTTCAGCTGATTAAGTTCGAATTTAGTGCGGGAACTTAGTTCATCCAGGTTGATAATGATGTTTTCACACAGGCTGATCAACCCGTCTTTGTCTCCTGGAAGTGACTCAGTATAATAATTGTGGAGAGCTGGTGGACAAAAGTACCGGCAGTAGGTGCTTTTACCGGTATGCTGTACGTGTCCCACCAGGATAAAGGCATGTTTATTAAAGGATCGATCATCGATGGCACAGGAGATCATACGGACAAACATTTTTTTAAAATGGTGGTTAAACTGTTCCTGATCTATGGCTGTCACATGGTTTGCCAGTTCTTCGATATAGTCCCTGTCACCGGGATTCCAGGCAGGCAGCCCTGCCAGGTAATGTTTAAATGGATTGTAAGTCTCAACAAACTCCGAATTGAGCAACGCGCAAAGGTTTCCAAACGAAATCCGGTAACCATTTGTCAGTAATTGGATGAAGAGATTGTTCTCATTGAGCACTTTGTAATCCGGTTCCCCCTTTTTACGCCCTTCGACAACGCCGGTGATTTCGTTAAACCGAAGGTCATACCAGTCCTTAAGCGCTTCCTGAACCTCTACAATCGCCAGAGGTTTTCTATTTTCGGAAGTTGTTTCTTCTGTGTTCTTTTGTTTTTTCATCCGAGAGGTTATTTGCCCGGGCAATCAACACTGGTTGATATGCCTGGCACATGAATATATTCTGTGAATTGAAAACGGGTTTGGATGTTCGGTTAAAAGGATCTCCGATTCTTTTTCACAGAAATATAGGCGTCCGCAACGGCCTCAATCTCGGAATTGGTCTTTTTCCTGCCGGATTTGATCCATCCGGTAAGCTCCTGGTGGGAAAAATACAAGCGGTTGCCTCGTTTACAAACGGGAACTTCTTTCCGTTGTACCAAACCATAAACGGTAGGGACCGACAAATGGAGGATTGCAGCGGCCTGCTTGATTGTTAATAATTGGTCGGCTTCGGGTAGGGGAGTGTTACTTTTTGAAAGTAACAGCTGTTCAATGATTTCCAGTTTATCAAATAACTGGCTTACAGCTTCAGGTAATTTTTCAAATGTCATTTCCATTGCGTACATGTTTAATTTGTGAAACATGCAGCAATGTTACCGGGACGGTTAGCAGGGTTACAATATGGTTGGGAGCAACATGGTCAAAACCCGGTTAAGATTTTATATTTTGCAGATAAGATAGGTTCCCGTCGCTTTTTCGAGTATGATGTTCAGAACAGGCTTTTGACACTTATCTTTTCTGGTTGACATGATTTCGCTCAGATAAGGCAGTGTGTATGTTTTCAGTTTATTCCGGTAACGGTATGAAAAATTAATGCTAATCCAGTATTCAAGTTCCTTCTTCTGGCAACCTCTGATGATATCGCAATCGTATAATTGTTTGAATGCATCCGCCAGCCGGTTTCCGGAGCCAAGGAATAACAAAGGTTTAGGAGCATTCTCGCCGCCCTTCAGCAGCGCATAAAACTCAATTTGATCTTCCGGAGAAAAAAAATCCCGCAGGATCTCATAAATTTCAGATATCGATTCGTTAACAAAGATAGGTTTGATAACCGGCATGGCAGGTTCCCGTTCCTTTGGTGTTGGTATAATTATGCCTGTCAGTTCTTCGCGTTCTCTTGTTGGGCTGAGGTTGATCGTTTCCAGGATGAAAAAACGGTCATTGCAAATTTCCAGAAATGGGATGTTGTACAGAATGCAATAGTCCTGGATTACCACGAAAAGTAATGAAAAGAGATAGTGGGCCCTTACTTCTGAGATTCCCAGATCATCCGATACATCCTGCCCTTTGTACCAAATAGGATAATATAGTTCATCGATATCGAGACGTACGGGTTCAATATCTTCAAATTTTTTAGGAATAACGATTACCCTGTCGAGTTCATCGATGTAAAACATGAGTAGATCCTTCTTCTCCTGGAATGTGGATTTTGTCAACAGATTTAACCCAAGCTCCCTCCTGAAGGGCTCGACGAATTCTTCATGCAGGTTGGTATCCATCCCGGCAAGTACTTCTATTTTCTGTGGGTCGTCGTCCTGTTGAAAGGAAAGTATATTCAGGCATTTATCCAATGCATTGGTTTTCATAAGGATTTTGGGATATATAGTGGGTGCGGAAAGCTAAAATTTTAATACTATTTTGTCTGTGGCATCACGTTTGGCCTGGTTTATAATCTTGGTATAAACCTGGGTCGTTCTTGGATCCCGGTGTCCAAGCATTTTTGAAACAGTGTAAAAATCTGTTCCATTGCTTAGCTGCAATGTTGCGTAGGTATGCCTGAAACAATGAAATGTTATATTCTTTGTGATCCCGGCAGACCCGATCCATTGGGCTAAATGTTTATTGGAATAAGCAGAATAGGTAAGCCCATTGAAAACTTTTTGATTTGGCTCTGTGCGCTCCCCCATCAGGTTATAAGCTTGTTCAGAGATTGGCATCATTTCTACGCCATTTGTCTTTTGCTGGGTGAATTGGATAAAGTACCCGTTACCCTTGATAAATTCCACTTCACCCCATGTAAGCTTTGCAATATCCCCAAATCGGAATCCGGTGAGTGCAGAGAATAAGGCTGCATTTTTTAAAAGAGGGTTAAGACAATCCTTCTGTATCAGGTTATTTAATTCTTCCAGGGTTAAGAAATTCCGATGGGTTTCAGCTTCCTTAATACGATCGATCCTGGCATTTAAATTATAGCGGAGAAATCCGTCTTTGTGCGCCTGTTTAAGCGTTGCTTTAAATTTGTTGAAATAGGAAAAGGCTGAATTTTGAGAAAGTTTTACTTTTTCGCTTCGGTTACTGGATGTATTGCACAGGTAATCCTTGAAATCATTGCAGAATTTTTCATCAAGATCAACAAACTTTAATTTTCCGCCGGTGAATTTTTCTAGGTAATGATAAGCCGAAACCCAGTTATCATGGTTGGAGGCCTTCCTTTTATCCTTCAGTTCACAAAAATATTCTAAAAAGGAGGTATTCTCCATTTCCCTGATCTTTAACTGGGCCTTCTCGTATCCGGTATATATTTCCGGCTTATTCAGTTGATTATCCCTTTTCTGCCTGATCTGTTCAGCAATCTGCAGGGTTTCCTCATTATGCTTTTTATCAATCGGGTTCAACCTGATTTTTTTGGGCTCACCCTTCTTTCCCACAAGAGGGATCAATCGCTTCTTTTCCTTGCCATTTTTATCCAGGTACATTTGTTCTTCAGTCTCATTTTCATTGAACAGGAATAGGTTCAGGAACTCCCTGCGGGTGGGTTTGTCCGTTTCGGGATGGAGGATCGGGGGATAAAAATCGAGGTACAGGCTATGCCTGTTATCGGATATATTCTTAAATCTTAACTTTACCTTGGTAATCATATATGTTATTATGTCAGTATATTATCAATCATATCTTTCGGAACATAAGCAAACCAGCCTTTTTTTATTTTCGGAATATTATTTCGTTTTATCAGATTTTGTAAAGCTGTTTCGGAGACTCCGTATTTGTCCTGGACTTCTTTAAGGGTGTAACAATCGTCAATTTCGTATTGTATTGGTTCGGGGTTGGTATCTGCCAGCTGTATGATGGGAGTGGGTTGCTCGAATAGTTTATCCAAATCGCAACGCCTGACAATAGTTTTTTTCTTTAAGATATTTACAGCTTGCAATTTCCCTGTATTAATAAGGTTATAAACGGTTTGTCTTGAAGATCCGATCAGTTTGGCCACATGCCGGACACTGAGGAATTCCTGTACCTTAAGATCTTCAATGGGTTTTGATTTTATCTGAATGGTTTCTTTATTGCTTGTCTCAACTTTTGTAGCTCGTTGTCTGGCTTTATAAGCACGTTTTGCGCAATTATCGCTGCAATATTGAGTGACAGTTGTTCTGGCTGTAAACTCTTTTCCGCAAAACTGACAAATCCGTTGTACCTTGATATTTGTGCTCATTTTGTATTCAATTGTATAAAAGTGTTTAAAAGTGTCAAGTTAATTCCCCATTTATTGGTCCGAGGTACAAATATTCACCAAAATTTTAATTGAGGTACAACAAAGGTACAAATATATACAAAACGGATCACTAACGATACGCAAAAGATATTAACAATAATAATTAAAAAAGCCCAGATTTACTGGGCTTTACGTTACTTATACAGTTTTGGTTATGTGTTCGTTTTGTGCCGGTTACTTTCCCACGCAGAACCTGCTGAAAATCGCCCCTAAAATCTCATCTGTGGTAATTTCACCGGTAATTTCACCCAAATGATATAACGCTTTATGAAGGTCAACCGTTAATAAATCAGGTGAAATCCCGGCCAGCATGCCGTTGCGCACATCAGCTATTGCTTCACGGGCCTGCTGCAAGGCCTCATAATGCCTCGAATTTGAAACTATCGTCTTATCGGATGACTTTGCCTTCCCGACAAAGTCGACAAGATGCTCTGCAATAAGATGAATGTTCTCCTTGCGTTTCCCTGAAACAAAAATGGTCTCATACTCCACAAATTCCCTGAACCCTTTTGGCAATTGTTTTAGCTTGTCGGTCTTGTTGCCGATCAGCACAAGGTTTAAAGGCTGATCGCTGTCAGGCCTTTTCAGCTCCTCAATTGCTTCTTTTACCTCTGCAAACGATTGCTCTGTTACATCAAATACATATAAAACAATGCTCGCTTCACCGATCTTCTCCCAGGTTCGTTCAATGCCTATGGTTTCAATTGTGTCCTCAGAAGCCCTTAATCCGGCAGTATCAATAAACCTGAAACTGTAGCCCCCGATCACTATGGTATCTTCGATTGCATCACGGGTGGTGCCCGGAATTTCTGAAACAATGGCCTTTTCCTCATTCAGAATGGCGTTCAGCAGGGTAGATTTCCCCACATTCGGTTTCCCGATAATCGCAACCGGGATTCCGTTTTTAATTACATTGCCCAGGCTGAACGATTCGATCAGCTGCGAAAAATCTGTCTCCATGCGATCAAGCAGCGTACGAAGGTCTTCACGGTCGGCAAAAATCATATGTTCCTCACTGAAATCAAGCTCAAGCTCAATCAGCGAAGAAAATTCGATCAGCGATTGCCTGAGGAGGCCGATCCTTTTCGAAAACCCGCCCCGCATCTGCTGAATGGCAAGGTCGTGCGCGGTTCCGGAATGAGAGGCGATAAGGTCTGCAACCGCTTCCGCCTGCGAAAGATCGAACTTCCTGTTCATAAAAGCCCTGAAGGTGAATTCTCCGGGTTTCGCAAGCCTTAACCCTTTTGAAAGCAGTAATTCCAGTATCCTTTGCTGGATATATACCGATCCGTGGCAGGATATTTCAATCACATCTTCGCCCGTATACGAATGAGGCGACCTGAAACAGCTGACCAGTACTTCATCCACAATAGACAATTCATTGCCAATCACGCCCAGGTGAATGGTATGTGATTTAACCGTTTGAAAGTCCAGATTCTTTTCTGCCGGTTTGAAAATCTGGCTGATCGTTTGAAAAGAAGCAGGCCCCGAAAGTCTGATCACGGCAATCGCCCCCATACCCGGCGCTGTGGATAGCGCGCAGATGGTATCGTTCAGATTAAAAATTCCCATTTTTCTTGTGTATTTGAAGTGGAAAAGCAATGTCAAAGATACGATTTTCGGGAATTACGAATAAATGAATAACGAATATGCGAATGACGAATATGCGAATGACGAATATGCGAATAAAGGGTGGTAGCTATAAATTTGTCCGGAATTAATTTTCATTTCCATAAAAGAGTTTATCTTTGAACCCGAAAATTGATTAGCACATCATTCGCATATTCGTCATTCGCATATTCGTCATTTATTCATTTATTCGTCATTCATTACCTATGAGCATTCTCGTAAACAAAGATTCTATCGTCATCGTTCAGGGCATCACAGGCCACGAAGGCTCCTTCCATGCAGGCCAGATGATCGAATACGGTACCAATGTAGCCGGCGGGGTTACCCCGGGCAAAGGCGGAATGATGCACCTCGACCGGCCTGTTTTCAATACCGTGGCTGATGCAGTAAAAGCAACCGGCGCCAATGTCTCCATTATATTTGTTCCGCCTCCGCTGGCTGCAGATGCGATCCTTGAAGCTGCCGATGCGGGCATCAGCCTGATTGTTTGCATCACTGAAGGGATTCCTGTAAAAGACATGATCTCGGTAAAAGAATACCTGCGCTGCCATGGCGTAAGGATGATCGGACCGAATTGCCCCGGCATCATTACCCCGCCCAGTACCAAAATCGGAATCATGCCCGGTTTTATTCATACTCCCGGAACTATCGGGATTGTTTCCCGTTCAGGGACGTTGTCCTACGAAGCAGTCGACCAGATTACCAAAGCAGGTCTCGGACAAACTACCATGATCGGGGTGGGAGGGGATCCTATACCCGGTACCACCATCATGGAAGCAGTGCAACTTTTCATGGAGGACCCTGAAACAGAAGGGATTATTATGATCGGTGAAATCGGGGGGAATATGGAAACGGATGCGGGCTACTGGATCCAGCAGTATGGAACCAAACCAGTGGTGAGTTTCATCGCCGGAGCAACTGCCCCCATCGGACGTACCATGGGACACGCAGGCGCCATTGTGGGTGGAAAATCAGATACGGCAGAAGCTAAAAAAGAGATACTCCGTCAATGTGGCGTGCATGTGGTAGATTCCCCGGCCGACCTCGGAACCGCCATGCTCGAAGCCCTGCACAAAACCAAATAGCGATTAACAACTTCAAAATTCAAAATTCGTTAATCAATATTCAATATTCATTTCTTCTTCACATATTCATACGCCCCTAACGCAGGTGTCACCCCCCTGTCAACCCCCCGGATATCCCATGATGGCACCCCAAGGTCCTTTCCGGCCTTAATGGCGGGTGAAACACTGTCGATCTGGTAATTCAGGGTATATACGTCAACAAATTCAGGATCCTTGTTAATCAGGCAATTGATATATCTCGACGTGTTTGATGTTTTTAACCCTGTTTTCAGAATGGCATGATCAAAGGTATATTCATATTGAGCCGCTAACACTGAATCCAGCCCGATCTCCTCTTCATTGGATCCGTATATAATGGAATTGGTGAAATTTGCCTTCAGCGGATATGATACTATAGCACCGGTTGAATTATAGGAAAAGTTGCTCAGGTACAACGAGGATGACTGGCGCACAGAGGAATACCAATAGTTCCCGATGGTAAGGTACCGGAAATGATAAAGTCCTCCTGAAGTTAATGCCAGGCAGTAATTGCCGCAATCGCCGATTACACAGTTCTCTGCATTGATAGTGGTGCCATAGGCATAGATCCCCGCCGACGCCATGTTCTGAATGATCGAATTGGTGAGGGTGAGCATGGGCGTTGAACCGGCACCCATTGAATCAACAGACAGTCCGAAGTACCCGTTTTTTATATAGGTATAATTGATTTCATGATCTTTGCTGCCTTTTTCCAGGTAAATACCCCCCCATTGCCCGGGAAGGTCTTTATAAAACGGGTCCATCCTGTCTCCCTGGAATCTCACCGGATGTTCCAGTGTTCCCGCAAATTTCAGCGTGGAATTTAATGAAGCAGCCATGTAAGCGTCTTTGTGAAAATATACTTTTGTGCCTGGCATTATGGTAAGGCTTGAATTGGTATCCAGCCGAAGGGATTCGTATATCACATGGGCATATAAACTATCCCATACAATATTGCCCGCCAGATTTGCATTCCTGTAGAAAATCGCCTCTCGTCCCCATGCCACAAGCTTTACTTTCTGAAGATTGCCATTGGTCGTAAATTCCAGCGAATCACTCACAACATAAGGCGTGCTTTGGTTGTGAGGATCAATGGTAACCCTTACAAATACATATAAGCTGTCATCCCCGGCAATTTCAACGTCAGAGGCACTTGATACGGATGAACCATTGATGTTGATCCGGTAACTTGAAGCCTGGCCCCCTGCAAGACTGATACGCGAAATACTGACTTTGTTTTTATTGGTATTATATACGACCAGCCGCTTGGTAATCGAGCCCACGGTTGGAAAAACCGTATCGAAAAAGACCGTATCCGTCGAAAAAGTCAGTTGTAATGAAGGATTCGTGTCGATATTATCCCTTTTTCTGCATGAGAGGGAAACTACGGCTGCCAGCACAAACAGAAACAGGAATAAAACCACCTTGAACATGCGCATGATCATCATTTATTTTGGACGTCAAAATTAAACATTTATTAACTTTTATACAGACTAACGGAAAAAGCAGGGAAAATTGTACCTTTGCAAATTGGTTTTTAGAACATCGAGTTGATAAATTGTCAGGAAAACATTACAAAATGAGTTACATCAATTTTGACAAAAGCCAGTTGGTGAACCTTGAATACTCACTTAACCGTGAGCTTCTGCGGTCAAACCGGGCTGGATCATACGCAAATTCCACCATCGTAAGTTGCAATACCCGGAAATACCATGGATTATTGGTTACCCCTCAGCCGGGCATCGACCATGAAAACCATGTTTTGTTGTCTTCGCTTGACGAAACGGTCATTCAGATGGATTCTGAATTTAACCTGGGTATCCATAAATATCCGGGCGGTATTTATGCCCCCAAAGGACACAAATACCTCAGGGATTTTGTAACTGAACCTTACCCTAAAATGACCTATCGGGTAGGGGGTGTTATCCTCACAAAGGAGATGGTGTTTACCACCCGGGAAGATCGCATGATCATCAAATACACCCTGGTGGACGCCCATTCGCCTACAAAACTCCGTTTTAAACCCTTTCTGGCATTCCGGAACATCCATACCCTCAGCAAGGAGAATATTTTTGCAGATAAAAAATTTGAAAAGGTACCCCTGGGCATCAAAGTACGGATGTACCTCGGATACACTGACCTGTTCATGCAGCTTTCAAAGGAGAATGAATATACTCACGTGCCCGATTGGTACTATAGTATAGAATACCAGGAAGAAATGGAGCGGGGGTACGAATACCAGGAAGACCTCTACATCCCTGGTTTTTTTGAAGTGGATATTGAAAAAGGAGAGAGCATCTACTTTGCGGCCGGAACAAAGGAACTGGCCCCGGCATCAATGAAGCGGGCATTCAACGCTGAACTTGAAAAACGGATCCCCCGGAATAATTTTGCAAATTGCCTTACCAATTCAGCTCAGCAGTTCATTATCAGGAGAGATAAATCAACAGAGATACTTGCCGGATTTCCGTGGTTCGGACGCTCAGGCAGAAGCACGTTCGTATCATTGCCCGGACTTACGCTGGTCAACAACGACACAGCAACCTGCAAAGCTGTGATTGATACCATGGTTTCAGAAATGAAGGGCCCGTTGTTTCCGCTCTTTGGAAGCGGGAGCAATGCTGTATATCATTCGTCCGACACATCACTCTGGTTTTTCTGGGCATTACAACAGTATACGGAGGCCACAGGCAATAAAAAAGCTGTTTGGAAGGAGTATGGACGCAAAATGAAAACCATTCTCGATGGCTACCGGCATGGCACTGAATTTAACATTCACATGGATACCGATGGGTTGATCTATGCCGGACTGCATGGTCTCTCTCTTACCTGGATGGATGCCATTGCCAACGGTAAACCTGTTACCCCGAGGATGGGCAAAACTGTTGAGGTAAATGCCCTTTGGTACAATGCGATTTGTTTTAGCATCGAACTGGCTGAAGCAGGTGGGGATAAATCATTTGGTAAGGAGTGGAAGGAAATTGCCAATCAAATTCCTGATTCGTTTCTCTCGACTTTCTGGAGCCCCGAAAGACGATACCTCGCCGATTATGTTGATGAGGCGTATAAGGACTGGGCAGTTCGGCCCAATATGGTGTTAGCCACCTCGTTACCGTACAGCCCTGTCTCAGAAGAGATCAGAAAGGAAGTATTAAGCCGTGTAAAGCAAGAGTTGCTTACTCCGCGGGGTTTGCGTACTCTTACACCCAAAAGTCCTATTTACAAGGGATCCTATTTCGGTAATCAGGCCGAACGTGAATCTGCCTATCACCAGGGATCTGTCTCCCCATGGCTTCTCGGACATTTCACGGAAGGCTATTTGAAAATTCATGGAAAAAGCGGACTCTCCTTGATAAAATCACTTTATGCAGGTTTTGAACCGGTTATGACAGAACATGGAATCGGTACAATTTCCGAGCTCTATGATGGAGATCCTCCCCATGTTGGCAGAGGCGCTATTTCACAATCCTCATCCGTTGCCGAATTGCTCCGGATTGGTTATTTGATTAAAAAGTATAGTTAATTATGAACGATGGCAACCATCGTATTTCGTAATTCGTAATTCGTAATTTGAAAATAAAATGCGTGTATTAATGTTTGGGTGGGAATTCCCCCCGCATATAACTGGTGGATTAGGAACAGCTTGTTTCGGGTTAACTAAAGGATTGGTCAAGCATGGGGTCGAAGTAATTTTTGTTGTTCCCAAGGCTTATGGCGATGAAACCAAGGATGGTTTCCGCCTCGTGAATGCCAGCGATGTTGTGCTTGATTTCAGCAAGATCGATACGAAAGAATACCTTGAGAGGATTCAATTCCTGGAAATTGGCTCGAACCTGGTTCCTTATCTTGATCCGGAAGAGTTTGAAACCATGGTTGAAAAAGAACTGGCCACTGATAAAACTGAAACACATTCGGTATTCTCGAAACAATATTCTTTTTCCGGAAAATATGGACCGAACCTGATGCAGGAGGTGTCAAGGTATGCGCTGGTCGCCTCTTCTATCGCTACCAATAACACCTTCGATGTAATTCATGCACACGACTGGCTTACTTATCCGGCCGGGATCGCCGCCAAGAAAATTTCAGGGAAACCCCTGGTAGTGCATGTACATGCAACTGAATTCGACCGCTCGGGCGAAAATGTCAACCAGCCTGTATATGATATTGAACGGCAGGGCATGACCGAGGCGGACCTCGTGATTACCGTCAGCAACCTTACCAGGCAGATTGTCATTGAAAAGTATGGCATTCCGGCTGAAAAAGTAATTACGGTACACAATGCAGTTGAGCCTGTAGATCGCCCGGATTTGGACGGAGTTACCAAACATGTTAAAGAAAAGGTGGTTACCTTCCTTGGCCGTGTTACTTATCAGAAAGGCCCGGATTACTTTGTAGAAGCTGCATATAAGGTATTGCAAAGGGATTCAAACGTAAGGTTTGTAATGGCTGGATCAGGAGACCTTCTGAACCGCATGATCCGCCGGGTGGCTAAATTGAAAATTGCCACCAAGTTTCATTTCACCGGCTTTCTTGCCGGCCCCGAGGTGGATACCATGTTCGCCATGAGCGATGTATATGTAATGCCCTCTGTTTCCGAGCCTTTTGGAATTTCACCCCTTGAAGCAATGCGGTCCAATGTTCCGGTCGTCATCTCTAAACAATCGGGGGTGGCCGAAGTATTGAACCACGCGTTGAAAGTGGATTTTTGGGATATCGACGCCCTGGCTGACGCCATTTACGGGATACTCCATTATGATGGACTGAGCAAAATGTTCATCCGCTATGGAAAAGCCGAAGTAGACAACCTTATCTGGGAAAATGCTGCTGTTAATATTTTAGAAGTATATAATAAAGCTGTAATTAATTGATCATATGAGATCCATCTGTTTATATTTTCAGGTCCATCAGCCGTTTCGCTTACGGACTTACCGGTTTTTCAACATCGGACAAGATCATCACTACTATGATGATTATCAGAATCGACACATTATTAAGCGCGTGGCAGAAAAATCATATCTGCCGGCCAATAACCTGATGCTTGATTTGATCAGGGAGTACGGCACCGCTTTCAAAGTCAGTTACTCAATCTCAGGAACTGCCCTGGATCAGTTGCAAGCTCACGTGCCTGAGGTAATTAAAAGTTTCAGACAACTTGCTGATACCGGTCAGGTTGAATTTCTTGCCGAAACCTATGCCCATTCGCTGGCATCCCTTACCAATAAAGAAGAGTTTGTTCGCCAGGTAGAGCTTCATGCCTCCAGGGTGGAAGAACTTTTTGGAAAAAGGCCAACCACTTTCCGTAATACGGAACTGATCTATTCAGACCGTATCGGGGAAATGGTCGCTGAAATGGGATTTCATACCATGCTTACAGAAGGTGCAAAACATGTGCTTGGATGGAAAAGTCCCAACTACATGTATTGCAATAACATAAATCCGAAGCTAAAGGTCCTGCTCAGAAATTTCCGGCTCAGTGACGACCTCACTTTCCGGTTCTCTGATCAGAATTGGTCTGAATGGCCCCTGACCACGGAAAAGTTCGTCAAATGGCTCAACAACGTTGAAAAGAAAGAAGAGGTAGTGAACCTTTTTCTGGATTACGAAACTATTGGAGAGCACCAATGGAAGGAAACAGGAATTTTCGAATTCTTCAAACACCTTCCTGAAACAGTCTATTCCAATTCAAATTTCACCTTCAATACACCGGAGCAACTCTATCATGAGCTTCAACCGGTTTCGGCGATTTCCGTTCCACACGCCATATCCTGGGCTGATGAGGAACGCGATCTCACCGCCTGGCTTGGAAATGAACTTCAGGATGAAGCTTTTGGCAAACTCTATTCTTATGAATCCAGGGTGAGGGATTGTAAAGACCCTCAGATTTTAAAGGATTGGCTTTATCTGCAAACCAGCAATCATTTTTATTATATGTGTACGAAGTGGTTTTCTGCAGGTGAAGTACACAAATATTTTAATCCTTATGGATCGCCTTATGAAGCTTTTATCAACTACATGAATGTGCTTACCGATTTTATGATCCGGGTTGATGAAAGCGAAACTGCCCAGGAGCAGGTAATCGCGAAACCTGAACCTGTAAAACCGGAAAAACCGGCTCCAAAAACCAAAGTAAAAAAAGTTTCTGCAGAAAAAGAGGTGAAAGCGGTTAGCAAAAAAGTCACCCCTGTTGCAAAAGTTGTAAGAAAAAGAAAATAGCTATGGCGATGAAGGATAAGCTGCTTATGGTTCCCGATTACCTGTTTGAAACAAGTTGGGAAGTTTGTAATAAAGTCGGAGGAATATATACCGCAATTGCTTCAAAGGCTGAGATTTTAGCTGAGCAATTCAAAGATAATTATATTCTGATAGGCCCGGATGTGTGGAAAGAAACCCATCAAAACCCGGAATTTATCGAAGATAAGTTTTTATTTAAATCATGGCGCGAAGTTGCCGAAAATGAAGGATTGCGAATTAAAGTCGGACGATGGAACATCCCTGGAAAACCGGCAGTGATCCTGGTCGACTTTACTCCCTACTTCACTGAAAAGGACAAGATCTTCGCCCATTTCTGGGAAAGGTACAAACTTGATTCCCTTACCGGTGACTGGGATTACATTGAACCGGCGTTTTTTGGCTATGCAGCGGGCAAGATCATTGACAGCTTTTATAATTTCAATAATTCACACCTTGATAAAATTATAGCCCAGTTTCATGAATGGATGACCGGAACGGGTATTTTATATTTAAAAGAACGTGTTCCTCAGGTAGGAACCGTTTTTACAGTGCATGCTACCGTTGTAGGGCGAAATATTGCAGCCAATGGGCTTCCCCTCTATAAAAACCTGGAGAATTATAACCCGGAAGCGATTGCAAGGCAGTTTGGCGTTATGGCCAAGTTTTCTCTGGAAAAGCTTGCGGCCCATGAAGCTGATTTTTTCACAACCCAATCGCAGCTTACCAACAACGAATGCAGGCATTTTCTTGATAAGGAGGCAGATCTGCTTACACCCAATGGCTTTAACGATTCCTGGGTGCCTGTGAAGGATGAATATATTGAAAAACGTACCAGGTCACGTGAAAAAGTGCTTGAAGTTTCTGCTGCCATTACCGGACAGGTTTACTCAAAAGATACGATCCTGATACTTACCAGCGGACGAAACGAGATCAGGAACAAAGGTATTGATGTCTTTATCGATTCCATGGGATTGCTCAACAGGCAATCAAAGCTTCCGCAAACTGTAATTGCGGTTATTGCTGTCTCTTCAGGACATAATATTCCTAAAAAGGATCTGCTTGATTATATGAGCAAAAAGGATTTCAGCCATGCACGGCAGGAGAATTATTGCACCCATGGCCTTGCCGAACCTGAAAATGACCTGATCCTTCAGAGAATAAAGGCAAATAACCTGCTGAACCGGCCTGAAGATAAAGTGAAGATCATCTACATTCCAACCTATCTGAATGGCAACGACGGGATTTTCAATTTAAACTATTATGATCTCCTGATCGGTTTTGATGGTACCGTGTTTCCATCGTATTATGAGCCATGGGGGTATTCTGCCCAGGAAAGTCTCTCATTTCACATCCCATCCATCACCACCTCCATTTCCGGATTCGGTCAATGGATCAAAACATTGTTCCCGGGAATAAAAGATTGCACAGCCGTCATTAACAGAGATGATGATAATGATAATGAGGTAATTGAAAGTATCGTTAAGCATATATTAAGCTGTTCTTCAAAACCGGAAAAAGAAATTATCAAGGCTCGAATCAAAGCATATGAAATTTCACGTACGGCTTTGTGGAAAAACCTGATCGATAATTTCAAGGAAGCCTATTCTGAAGCCCTGGAAGTAACTGCAGCCCGTGCTGATTTGTTCTCCGGTAAGCAACCACAGCTGCTTACTCCATCGCTGAAAAGCGTGGTGGATAAACCCGAATGGAGAAAAGTGCTTATCCAGCAGCGAATCCCTGAAAACCTGGCCAGTATGGAACGCCTGGCTAAAAATTTGTGGTGGTCATGGAATTATGAAGGATCAGAGTTGTTTGAACTGATCAACAAGGAACGCTGGTATGAATTTAAATTTAACCCCATCGCCCTGATTGAGTCACTTTCATTTAATGAACTCCAGGAATTAAGTACGAATGAAAAGTTCGTAAACAAACTGAACAGGGTCACGGGGGCATTCGATGCCTATATGGCCCAGGCTTCCGAAAAACCAAAAGATCAGATTGCCTATTTCAGCATGGAATACGGGCTTCATGATACGGTGAAGATATTTTCCGGTGGATTGGGGATGCTCGCAGGCGATTATCTGAAAGAAGCCAGCGATTCAAATTACAATATTATTGGCATCGGACTGCTTTATCGTTATGGGTATTTTACCCAGAGTTTATCCATTTTTGGCGACCAGATCGCAATTTATACGCCACAAAAATTCACCCATCTTCCGCTCATACCCATCCGGGATGAGAACGGCAACTGGCTGAAGATCTCTTTTGCCTTGCCGGGGCGTACCATGTATGCTAAAGTATGGCGCTGTGATGTTGGACGGGTTCCTCTTTTTCTGATGGATACGGATATTGACGAAAATGAAGACGCCGATCGCAGCATCACTCACCAGTTATATGGCGGAGATCTTGAAAATCGCCTGCGCCAGGAATTGCTGCTCGGAATTGGCGGCATCCGTATGCTGGATTTAATGGGCTACAAACCCGATGTTTTCCACAGCAACGAGGGACATTCTGCATTTATCGGGCTCGAACGACTTAGAAAACTCATCCAGAATGAAAAGCTCACTTTCCCACAGGCAATGGAAATGGTGCGCTCTTCTACATTGTTCACCACCCACACTCCTGTTCCTGCAGGCCATGATACATTCCCGGAGGACCTCCTGAGGCGCTATCTGTCGCACTATCCTGACCACATGAACCTCAAATGGGAACAGTTTATGAACCTGGGGCGCATGGTGGAATATGATGTCAACGAGAAGTTCTCCATGAGCGTGCTTGCTGCCAAATTATCTCAGGAAATAAATGGCGTTAGCCGGATCCATGGCAGGGTGACCAGGGAAATGTTTGTAAAGCTTTACCATGGCTACTATCCCGGAGAACTCCATATCGGCTATGTAACCAATGGAGTGCATTTGCCTACCTGGACAGCCAAATCGTGGTTGCAGCTATATAGCAAAGAATTTGGTGACGGATTTTTTGCTGATCAGTCAAATCCGCATTACTGGAAGAATATCCATAATGTGAATGACGAAACGATCTGGACCATGAAACTCAAGCAAAAAGGACAGATGACGGAATATCTGCTGCAACATCTGTATGCAGACATGACCCGCCGTCACGAAAATCCCAAGCTGATCTTCAAAATAAAGGATGCCGTTAACCCCAAAGCCCTTACTATTGGGTTTGCACGGCGGTTTGCGACCTATAAAAGGGCACATCTGCTGTTCAGTAATCTTGACAGGTTATCGAGAATTATCAATAACAAGGAAAAGCCTGTGCAGTTTATGTTTGCAGGCAAAGCGCATCCAAACGACAAAGCCGGCCAGGATTTGATCAAGCGGATTTATGAAATCTCCCATATGCCCGAGTTCGTCGGTAAAATATTCTTCTTTGAGAATTACGATATGGAAGTTGCAAAATATCTGATCAAAGGAGTGGATATCTGGCTGAACACCCCAACCCGTCCGCTGGAAGCTTCTGGAACCAGTGGAGAAAAAGCGGTGATGAATGGTGTGGTAAATTTCAGTGTACTCGACGGTTGGTGGGCAGAAGGTTACAAACCCAATGCAGGATGGGCGCTTAAGGAAGAAGCAACCTACGACAATCATCAGTTCCAGGATGAACTGGATGCCGAAACCATCTATTCAATTCTGGAAGAGGAGATTATCCCTATTTATTATGATGTAAATGAACAGAATGTCCCTGTGAAATGGGTGTCATATATCAAAAATACGATTTCCGAAATCGCCCCCCATTTTACGATGAAACGGCAATTAGACGATTATATTCGTCAGTATTACAATCCGTTATTGAAGCGTTCAAGGATCATGGCTGGCAAGAATTATGAAATGGCACGCCATATTGCAAGCTGGAAACGTAAAGTTATGAGAGGGTGGGAGAGTATCGAAGTCATTTCAGTTAAAACACCCGATTCAAATGTAAAACCATTGTCGCTCGGCGAATCATTTAAGGCAGAAATTGTACTTGACCTGAATGAGTTGTCAGGAACAGATATCGGAATTGAAGTACTTTTCGGGAAAAAGATAAACGACGAAGTTCAGGAGCCCAGTTTCACCGAGGAAATGACCCTGATGAGAACAGAAAAGAACCTGGTCTCTTTTGCATGCGATATCCCGATCAACCAGGCAGGTGTGTATGACTTTGTATTCAGGCTGTTTCCGAAAAGCCCGCTGCTGCCACACCGGCAGGATTTTAACTTAGTTAAATGGATTTAGTGTAACCAAATTATCAACTATGAAATTACTTGAAGGAAAAACTGCTTTGATAACCGGTGCCAATCGCGGCATTGGAAAATCTATCGCCATAAAGTTTGCAGAACACGGCGCCAATATTGCCTTTTCAGATATACAATACAATGAGGATTCCCAGATGCTTGAAAAGGAACTGGCCGAATATGGAATAAAAGCCAAGGGGTATGCTTCTGATGCCAGTTCATTCACCGACAGCGAAGAGCTGATTTCACAGATCATGGCTGATTTCACCACCATTGATGTGTTGGTCAACAATGCCGGGATCACACGTGATAACCTTTTGCTGCGGATGACAGAGCAGGATTGGGACCGGGTGATCAATGTAAACCTTAAATCGGTATTTAACCTTACCAAAGCGATTCAGAAAGTAATGATCAAGCAACGGTTTGGTTCTATCATCAATATGAGCTCCGTAGTGGGTGTGGAAGGAAACAGCGGACAGTCAAACTATGCCGCGTCAAAAGCGGGAATTATCGGGTTTACAAAATCCATTGCCCAGGAACTGGGTTCCCGCAACATCCGCTGCAATGCCATCGCCCCCGGGTATATTGAAACTGAAATGACCGCAAAATTACCGCAGGAATTTCGCGACCAATGGATCAAGGATATCCCCATGAAACGTGCCGGAACCCCGGATGATGTGGCAAATCTGGCATTATTCCTTGCTTCCGATCTGAGTTCCTATGTTACCGGACAGGCAATTCCTGTTTGCGGAGGATTACATACTTAATCATTTTATCTGACTATTCCGGGCACTTTGGGACTTGTTACTGAATACCCTTTTGGCTTCGTGCTTCTGTGCCTCCTGCTTGGAGCATTGTACGCTTTTATCCTGTATTACCAGGATATCAAACTGGGATTAAAGCCGTTAACCCATCGATTGATGCTGGTTTTCAGGTTTCTTTCAGTTTCCCTGATTGCATTTCTGCTTTTGGGCCCCCTGATTAAACAGACCGGTAAACTTGTTGAAAAACCAATAATCATTCTTGGGGTCGATAACTCAAGGTCGATGGTATTAACCAGCGATTCGGCATTTTACCGATCTGAATTTCCGAAATCGATCGGGCTTTTAGTGGAGGAACTGCAAAAAAAATGTGATGTCAAAATCTATTCTTTCGGCAGTGGTCTTTCAACTGGTTTCGATGCTTCGTTCAATGGGGTAAAGACAGATATTTCAACATTTTTTAACGAAGTCAATACCCGGTATTCAAATCGGAATGCCGCCGGCCTGATCCTGGCAACAGACGGTATATATAATGAGGGGACAGATCCTTTCTATTCAGCGAGAAAAATCCCATTTCCGGTGTATACCATCGCCCTGGGAGATACCCTGTTGAAAAAAGATATCCTGATCCGCAAGGTCATTGTAAACAAAACAGCCTATAAAGGGGATAAATTCCCGGTTGAAGCGCTCATTGAAATGAATAAATGCGCTGGCATAAGTTCTAAACTTACTCTTTTACAGGGCTCACGTGTGCTCGAAACCAAAGAGATAAGGGCAAATAGTGACCACACTGTGCAAAAGGCCGCATTCATGCTCGAAGCCAGGGACAAAGGCATGATACGATATACACTGCAACTCGATCAAATTGAAGGTGAAGGAAGTAACCAGAATAATATTGCCTCGTTCGTGGTAGAGGTACTTGACGTTCGCCAGAAAATCGCCCTTGTCTACGATGCACCTCATCCGGATGTAACTGCGATTCAAAAGGGGCTTGAGGGTTCATCTCATTTTGAAATTGACCTTATTCGCACCAGCGATCTGCCAAAATCGTATGAAAAATATGACCTGGTCATACTTGTTCAGCTTCCCTCGGTAACCAGTGTTGCTGACCTTGGCGCACTTTTCAAATCGAAAGCATCATTACTGCTTATAGTTGGCTCGCAAACGGATATCAATGCCCTGAATAATTTAAAATCAGGGCTGATAATCAATTCTGCCAAAAACTCCTTTACAGAATCTCAACCACTTGTAAATGCTGATTTCTCTTTGTTTTCCATAGCTAAGACCGATATGGATGTTTTCAGAGAATTCCCCCCGCTGCAATGCCCGTTTGGCACCTACCAGTTCAGTCCGCTCTCTGATGTACTCTTTTACCAGAAAATCGGAAATGTCGCAACCCGCACCCCTATGGTCATGTTTACCCGTGTTTCTGAGAAAAAGGTTGGGTTTATTGCCGGTGAAAATATCTGGCGGTGGAGAATATCCGATTTTATGCAGAAATCAAACCATGAGTCCTTCGACATGATGATCGATAAAATTGCGCAGTATCTTTCAACCAGGGACGACAAGAGCTTTTTCCGAATTCATCACAATACCCGGATTTCAGAAAATGAACCGGTTGAAATTGATGCAGAGGTCTTTAATGCCTCGTATGAGCTGATAACCGACCCCGAGGTAAACATTACAATCACCGATGCAGATAATAAAGTATACCCGTATGTTTTCAGTAAAACAGCCAAAGCCTATTATCTGAATGCCGGACTTTTCCCTATCGGGGAGTATTCCTACAAAGCAATGGTAAAAGTTGGCTCTGAGGTATTTATCAAAACAGGAAAGTTCTTCGTAGAGCAGGTAAATGTGGAAAGTTCGAATCTCGTTGCCGACCACAACCTTTTGTTCAGGCTGGCTGCCTCCCATGATGGTGAAATGATCAACAAGGCTGGTATCGCAAAATTGGCAGATAAAATTCTGGCGCGTGAAGATATCCGTTCTGTTTCGGTATATCAGCAAAGGATGTCTGATTTAATTGGAAACCCCTGGCTGTTTTTAATTATCCTGGCTCTGCTTACCGCAGAGTGGGTCATAAGAAAACGTGAAGGGTTGTAAAAACCTGACAGATCCTATAAATCCTTCTTTACCAGCACCCAGTATACAATTCCGATCATCAGCGCTGAATAGCCCAACGGGATGCAACAGACGGTAAAACTGATGCCATCCTGCAGTGTAAGCCCCATTAGATTCTTTAATACCTGGATGTTTGGATATTCCGTTATTCTCAGTACTGAATTTACAGGCAGATATGGACTAATATTATTTTTGAATACTATCGGACTTTTAAGAAAATAATATAAAATTGGCTCCGCAATGAAAATGTATAAAGTAAACAAAGCGATTGATAACCCGGTATTTCGTAAAATAAAGCCAAAAAAGAGCGCAAATATCTGAACGGTAATCATGGTGATGAAGTACCCTAACATGAAGGATGATTGTTCAAGAATCAGCGCCATCGTGAGTTCTGACGTATTTGAAATGCCAATAATCAGGGTGCCAATGGTTAACATGACTGTCATTATCACCGAAATCAGCAGAATCAGCAAAAGTTTAGAACTGATGAACTCAGCTTTACTCATACCATTGATGATATTCTGCCGGATAGTCTTGAACGTGAATTCATTGGTTATCAGTATAATAATAACTATTGCAGGGAAGATCAGCACATACCGGATGGTGGCAAAAAATGCAATATTCTGCCATATCCATGGAAAAAAATAAATGCTTACATGTGGAAGTGGGATTGGCATCCGGCTGTTAATGCTGTCAATTTGCTTATTGATCATAAATTCAGCCATTAACAGGCCAACAGAGAGAAAGATAAAATATAGGCCGGTTAATATCCAGAAAATCTTATACGTCAGGATTTTCTTGAATTCAATTTTTAACAGCTTGATCATTTGTTTTGGTCTAATAATTCGAGAAAATGTTGCTCCAGGCTTCGCTTGCGCTCTGATAAATGGGTTAGAATAATCCCCTGCTGATAGAAAAACCGGTTCAATTCTTCCGGGTTCACCTCATCCTTGAAATAAACCTGTACTTTATCCGCTCCCTGAACCAGGGACTTGTATGCAGGATGGGTTTTCATAGTACTTACCAGCAGTTCGATATTGCTGGCTGCAACCTCATATGAATCAGAAACTGCAAGAACTTCGCTCACTTTACCATCAAACAGCTTGTTTCCTTTACTCATTACCGCAACATGGCTGCATATTTTCTGAACTTCATCCAGCAAATGCGAAGCGATGATGATGGTGGTACCTTCACTGGCTACCAGCAGGATCAATTCACGGATATGGGCAATTCCCTGCGGATCGAGGCCATTGGTTGGCTCATCCAGGATAAGCACATCCGGGTTACCCAGCAGTGCGGAGGCAACCGCCAGCCGCTGCTTCATTCCGAAAGAAAAGGTTTTAAACCGGCTGTTCCGGCGCTCAAAAAGTCCGGTCAGCTTGAGTACCCTTTCAATATCTCCATACCCGAGGTCTTTAATATCTGCAACAATCTTCAGGTTGATAACAGGACTGAGATAGGGGAAGAAATTCGGACTTTCAATTACGCTGCCAATACGTTTTCGGCTTTCCTTGGAAGGAGGTTGACCAAACCATTGATAATTGCCGCTATTGGCCTTGATTAGCTCAAGTATTGTACTGAGGGTAGTGGTCTTCCCGCTGCCATTGGGGCCAAGAATACCAAAAACCTGACCTCTTTTCACTTCCAGGGAAAGATTGCTTACCGCCTGTATCTTCCCATATCGCTTCGAAATATTGTTAATGGAGAGTATGGTTTCCAATTTGAAAAGTTGAAATGTGGGAAATTAATAAACTCTAGACGACAATTCTAATATATTATTACTAAAATCTGCGAGAAAATCACTTTCAATGATATAACAGAAATATAGCCGGTTTCTTATGTATGTCAGGTTTTATTTTTCTCCAGTTTGACACCGATAATGTTTTAATCATCTCGGTACTCCCGCTGATATCTGTTGCAATGCAAAGCTGAGTATCCGGCCTGCATGTGCCAACCAGGGTTTCGAACAGATGCAGGTTACGGTATGGTGTTTCAATGAAAATCTGGGTTTGGTCTTTCTCGAGAATACTCTTCTCAAGTTCTTTTATTTTTCTTGCCCGCATCAATTTATCCGCCGGGAGATATCCCACGAATGCAAAGCTCTGTCCGTTAAATCCGGAAGCCATCAGGGCCAGCAGTATGGAAGAAGGTCCGGTTAACGGCACCACCCTGATCCCCAGTTCATGCGCCGTTTTTACAATCAGCGCTCCCGGATCGGCAACGCAGGGCACACCTGCTTCCGATAGAAGACCTATGTCCTGGCCTTCCAGCGCAGCTGACAGGTATTCCTGAAGTTCCTGGTCATTGGAATGCTCGTTAAACACCTGAAATGTAAGGTTATCAATAGGAGTCTGCACTCCTGATTTGATAAGGAACCTCCGTGCTGTTCTGATCTCTTCAACGATGAAGGATTCAAGTTTACGTATAATTCCGAGCGTTCCTTCAGGAAGTACAGAGTCAACATTCCCCTCTGAAAGCAATGCGGGTATCAGGTATAAGGTTCCTTTAGTCATGTTTCAGCCATGGTAAGTCGTCCAGATCCACATTGCCCCCGGAAATAATAATACCTGTTTTTTTTCCGGCAACATCAATTTTCCCTTCCATTATAGCTGCGAAAGCAACCGAAGAAGAAGGTTCTATCATAATTTTCATCCGTTCCCATAAAAACCGCATAGACTTCACGATGCTTGTTTCACTTACGGTAACGATTTGATGTACATGTTTCAGAATGATCGGATAAGTAATGGTGCCCAGGGATGTGCGCAGTCCGTCGGCAATGGTGTCGGGATTCACGGAAGGGCAAAATTCCCGGCTTGTAAAGGATCTCCAGGCATCATTGGCCTGTTCGGGCTCGGTGGCGATCACACTGGCCCCCGGAAGGAAATAATTTACAGAAAGCGCTGTTCCGCTAAGCAATCCACCTCCTCCAACCGGGGCTATGATAATATCGAGCGCCGGAACCTCTTCTATAAGTTCCATAGCCGCGGTAGCTTGTCCGGCAATAATGGTTTCATTGTTATATGGATGGATTTCAGTGGCGCCTGTATTTGCAAGGACTTCTGCCAGGGTGCTCTCCCTGGCTTCCAGGGTTGGTTCACAAAAAGTGATCAACCCGCCATAATCCTTTACTGCCGCCACTTTTATTTTTGATGAGTTGGCTGGCATCACAATATATGCCCGTGTATTCACCAGCGAGGCAGCCCATGCAAGAGCTTGAGCATGGTTTCCCGATGAATGTGTGGCTACCCCCGATCTAAGTTGGTCTTTCTCCAGGGACAGAACGGCATTTGTAGCCCCGCGTGCTTTGAATGCACCTACTTTCTGAAAATTCTCGCATTTAAAAAATAACCGGGTATTGTATAACCGATTGATCGTATGTGATGTGAGTACGGGGGTCCGGTTAATAAACGGGGAAATCCTGCCGGCTGCATCCAGGATGGCTTGTGCTTGTATTTGCCCCCTGCCACTCATTTTTTCGCAGATTCAGAAATAATCCTGGCAACAAGCGCATCGCAGGCCTCATCCAGTTGCAGGTATACATTTTCAAAGGCCTTCAGATTATGGTACCATGGATCCTGAACACCACGGTTTTCTCCAGGGTACAACACATTCAGCATATAATCTACTTTTTCTCTGTCCGAATCATTCCTGGCAACCCGCATGATATTATTGTAATGGGTTGAATCCATTGCATAAATATAATCAAACCTGTCAAAATCACGGGAAGAAAATAATCGTGCCCGATGGGATGACAAATCGATTCCGCGTTTGGCAGCAACTTCCAGTGCCCTGGAATCAGGGGAATCACCCACATGAAATGATTCAAATCCGCAGGAGTCAACTTCTGCAGCAATGTTCCTTTTATTCAGCTTTTCACGGAGAATGCCTTCTGCAAGAGGAGACCGGCAAATATTACCGGTACATACGAAGAGTACTTTTCTCAAAGTGGGAAGGGGTTCTGTTAAAGTTTAATCCGTTTGTCAAGTTCTTCAACAAACTGACGAAACTGCTTGTCAGTTTCAACAAGATTGTTGACTGTCCGGCAGGCATGAAGAACAGTGGCATGGTCTTTATTTCCGCAATGCAGGCCAATACTGGCAAGGGAAGATTTTGTATGCTTCTTTGAAAAATACATAGACAGCTGGCGGGCCTGTACAATTTCTCTTTTCCTCGTTTTAGAGTAAATCATATCGACCGGAATGTTGAAAAACTCACAAACAACCTTTTGAATATAATCAATGGATACCTCGCGGGAAGTATTTCTCACAAACTTGTCAATCATCTGTTTGGCAAGTTCCAGTGTAATGGTTTTCTTGTTAAGTGATGACTGGGCAAGAAGAGAAATAAGCGCTCCTTCGAGTTCCCTGATATTGGTATTTATATTGTATGCGATATATTCAATTACCTCAGGAGGTATCTGGATCCCGTCGTTGTATAATTTCTTGTGAAGAATGGCAATACGTGTTTCAAGGTCGGGGATCTGTAAATCAGCCGATAAACCCCATTTAAACCGTGAAAGTAACCTGGGTTCAATCCCCTTCATCTCCACAGGTGGTTTGTCGGAGGTAAGAATGATCTGGTTGCTTTTCTGGTGCAGGTGATTGAATATATGGAAAAACACATCCTGGGTCTTCTCCTTGCCGGCCAGATTATGAATGTCATCGAGGATGAGAACATCAATCATCTGGTAAAAATGAATAAAATCGTTTTGATTGTTATTCCTGACAGAATCGATGAACTGGTTGGTGAACTGATCGGTGGTAACATACAGCACCGTTTTTTCAGGGAAATTATTCTTAACCTGAAGGCCAATGGCGTGAGAGAGGTGAGTCTTGCCCAATCCTGTCAGACTATAAATAAGCAATGGGTTAAACGCCGTTTTGCCGGGGTTGCTGGCAATGGCAAAACCCGCTGACCGTGCCAGGCGATTACAATCACCTTCAATGAAATTATCAAAAGAGTAACTCTCGATCAATTGAGAATTGATCTTGATCTTCTTCAGCCCCGGAATGATAAAAGGGTTGGGAATCTCTTTGGAAGTGCCTCTGTTTAAATCAATAGGCATGGACACAGGCTGATTTAGAGTTGCTTTTTTTTCACCAGTTGGTATCTTGATCGTATAAGGGCCCGGGTCAGTGTCCGAATTGTCTACAATAATACTGTACTCAAGTCGTCCTTCAGGTCCCAATTCCTTTCGGATGGTCTTTTTAAGTAATCCAATATAATGTTCTTCAAGCCATTCGTAAAAAAACTGACTGGGTACCTGAATTGTCAAAACACGGTCTTGCAGTTTTACTGCATTTATTGGCAAAAACCAGGTTTTGAAACTCTGATAGTTTATATTATCTTTTATTACTTTAAGGCAATTTTCCCAAACCTCAATTGCGTTCTTTTCCATTAATTAAATTACCATGTATGATGAATTGCTTCTTTATCGTATCGTTATATTTATCAAGGCGTTGGGAATTGTCTAGCAGTCAAAATCCCTCCTGGTAGGGTCACTTGATTTAATTAACAAATTTTGGAAAAAAAAGTGAATAAAAAAAATGTTTTACCCTTGATTAATTAAAAAAATGTTTTCAGAAATGACCTGTCAGTTCATGCAAAAATACACTTGACCAAACCTATCCGGCATCATCTCAGCATATTGGTTATTTAAAAATACAGGGTGTGATCTATTATTTAGAATGACAATAAATAACATGATGCTTATCTATCAATTAGTTAACAAAATCAACCTTTTCAAGGGGTTTCATACGGAATGATAATTGTTGGCATTTGTGTTTTTTTATTACTTTAATACTAACGTAATGTCTCTGAGCCTGTTTAAACGGTTCTCAATTTTTTCTGCAAAACTCCTTCTGATTTCAAAGTCGATCTGGCATCGGTCCAAAGAGGTCTGCTTTGAAATTTTAACACCCTCGTCCTTCAAAATACGCATGATTTCATTCATCATCTGGTAGTCAAATGTGACGGTATACCGGGCACTCATTATTTTTTCGATAACCACCGCTTGCTCAAGTGCTTCACGAGCCGTGGTTTTGTAGGCATGAATAAGTCCCGGAATGCCCAGCTTTGTTCCACCAAAATAACGGATGACTACGATCAGGATATCTGATAACCCTACAGAGAGTATTTGCCCGTATATCGGCTTTCCTGCCGACCCCGATGGCTCACCATCATCATTCACCCTGTAGGCTTGATTATCCGCACCAAGCCGGTATGCGTAACAATGATGGTTTGCATCATGGTATACCTTTCTTAACTCATCCAGGCAGGCTTTTACTTCTTCTTCCGTTGAAACAGGCAAGGCCACTGCCAGAAATTTACTGGCTTTTTCCCGGTAGATTGCCCGGGATTCGCCGGCAATGGAGTGATATGAATCTTTCATGGGTTCCATCGCGGCGAAGTTACTTTTATTTTTAATTTCGTGGTATGGTACAAACGAGTCTGCAAGTAAAATATTTGATCAGAAATTTCGAAAACCGGCTGTCCGCGATTTATCCTCCCGGGGAAATCCGACACCTTATATATATGCTTTTCGAATTTTACCTGGGATGGGAGAAAAGTAAGGTGCATTTATCATATAACGAGGTGATTCCCGAAACGGCTTTAATTCCTTTTATGTCAGCAATAGAGGAGTTGAGTAACGGTAAGCCCATTCAGTACATTATTGGCAGTGCATGGTTCAATGGTTCATTGCTTGAAGTTAATTCGAATGTGCTCGTTCCCCGCCCTGAAACGGTGGAACTTTGTTCGCTGATAAAGAAAGATTATACGGGAATGGAAAAGCATCACCTTTCTATCCTTGATATTGGCACCGGTTCAGGGTGTATTTCAATAGATCTGAAAAAGGGATTTTCCTGTTCTGAAGTTACTGCTACAGACGTTTCTACGGGGGCGCTGGAAGTGGCCCGGAAAAACGCCATCTCCAACCACTGCGAAATAAACTTTATTCAATCCGACATTCTCAATCCCCTTGATTGGCAGGGTCTTGGCACCTATCATCTGATCGTAAGCAATCCACCTTATGTAACAGAAAGTGAAAAACAGCTTATGCACCGCAATGTACTTGAATATGAACCAGTGCAGGCTTTATTTGTTCCGGATGAGCAGCCGCTTTTGTATTATATGGCTATTTCTTCGTTTGCAGCCGAACACCTGGCACCCTCAGGGTGCTTGTATTTTGAAATAAATGAGCGGTTTGGAAAAGAGGTTAAAGACCTGGTCACCTCATGTGGATTTAAAGATGTTACAATTCACAATGACTTCCACGGAAAGGAACGGTTTATTTCTGGTAAGGTAATGAAGGGATGATATTTTTACCGGTGTTATAATCCCGGCTAATATTATCTATCGCCAAAGATTGATGTACCAATGCGAACAAGGGTGCTGCCCTCTTCAATCGCAATATTGTAATCCCCCGACATCCCCATCGAAATCACCCGGAAGGTATCCTGTTCCGGGAAATAGAGACTTTTAAGGGTCTGAAAAAGACTGTACAGATGCTTGAACTCCTTTCTTACCAGGGTGAAGTCATCTGAAAAGCTGCTCATTCCCATGACTCCGGTGATTAAAACATTTTTCATTTCATGAATTTCTGCCGACTCAAGGATCTCCCGGGCATCATTCAGGTTCAGCCCGAATTTAGTCTCTTCCGTTGCTATATGAAACTGTAGCAGACAATGAATCACACGGTTGCATTTCCTGGCCTCCTTATCCACCTCTTTTAAAAGGTTCAGGCTGTCGATGCTGTGAATTAAACTGATAAATGTGGCCAGGTATTTAACTTTATTGGTCTGCAGATGTCCGATAAAATGCCAGTCAATATCTGAAGGCAGCTGCGCTTGTTTCATAATCAGCTCCTGGACTTTATTCTCACCGAAAATCCGCTGGCCTGCCTGATATGCAGCCTGCAAGGCAGCTAATGGCTGCATTTTCGATACGGCAACAAGGGTGACATGAGCCGGAATTGACTTTCTAAGAAACAGGATGTTATCGGTAATATTCAAAGCGGGAAGGTTTTACCGGAACAAAAATACGCATTTGAGCGAATGAGTCTAAGGCTTACCTTTGCATTTTTATTATTATGAGAAAAATAGTCTTATCGCTCTTACGTCAACTCGCTTTCTGGATCATATTTTTCAACCTTACACGGTTGATTTTTATCATATACTACCTGGATATCATTGTTATCGAGAAAATCAGGTTCACTGAAGTGCTTGGAATTTTTTTTCATTCCCTGAAACTTGACCTGGCAACCTCCTGCTATATACTGGTCATTCCGTTTTTCATTCTTGCCATTCAATCGGTATGGAACCTTCGGTGGCTGAATCTCGTGAACAGGATATATGCTGGCTTTGTAATCACGGTGTATACCCTGAGTACCGCAGGAGAAATGGGGATATATGCAGAATGGAAAACCAAACTGACTTATAAGGTTTTAAAATATCTCAGCCATCCCGGTGAAATTTTCAATTCAGCTGAAAGTGGTACATTTTACTTGCTTGTTGTAATATTCCTTATTGTCAGCACAGGAGCTATCCTGGCCTATAACAGGGTTTTCTACCTGAACCAGGAGAAAACCGTCCGTAACCTCTGGTATTTCCTGGCATTTCTAATCATTGTGCCTGGATTGTTGTTTGTTGGCCTTAGAGGCGGGATAAAACCTATCCCCATTAACCAGAGCGAATCCTACTATTCAACCCACAATATCCTGAATATTGCAGCCGTCAATAATGCGTTTAACCTGTATATCAGTGTTTTTGAGAATCTGAAAAATTTCGACCACAATCCATATGTTTTCATGGACAAAAATACTGCTGCTGCGGTTATGAAGAAAATATATACCTCCGGAGGTGATTCTACTCAATATGTTCTTACAACCAGCCGGCCTAATGTTGTTTTATTAATTCTTGAAAGTTGGTCGGCCGATTTAATTGAAAGTTTGGGAGCCGATCCGGGAATTACACCTGAGTTTAAAAAACTGGAAAAAAATGGAATCCTTTTTGACCAGGTATATGCTTCCGGTGCACGTTCAGAACAGGGGATGGCATCCATATTTGGCGGATTCCCGGCACATCCGGTAAGTTCAATTACGGTCCAGCCCGATAAATTTGTTAAATTACCCAGTATCGTAAAGGATCTCGAAAAAACCGGATACAGTTCTTCTTTCTATTTTGGAGGGCAATTAATTTATGGTAACATCAGGAGTTACATCATTTTCAATGGCTTTGACAAAATAATGGAAGGGGAGAACTTTCCTCAAAGTATGCCCCAGGGCAAACTTGGAATTCATGATGAATTTACTCTTGGGTACCTGGTGAACGACCTGGAAAACATGAAACAACCCTTTTTCGCCTCGCTTTTCACCTTAAGTACTCATTCTCCGTGGGATCAGCCATTTCATAAACCACTGAAATGGGGGGATAATGAACACGACTATATCAACGGTGCCTTTTATACCGACCACTGCCTGGGAGAGTTTTTTGCTTCAGCAGGAGCCAAGCCCTGGTTTAACAACACGTTATTCATCATTGTGGCAGATCACAGTCATAATTCATACCGAAACTACCACCCTTATTCAAAAGAGTACCACAAGATCCCTATGTTATTCTATGGAAATGTAATCAAAGAATCATTCCGGGGCACAATTTGCCATAAACTGGGCAATCAGCACGACATTGCAGCAACCTTACTCGGACAACTCCACTTGCCTTCCGGTGATTATCAATTTAGTAAAAACCTGCTAAATCCGGCCTCCCCTGAATTTGCCTATTATACTACAGAAGATGGAGTAGGCTGGATCAGGCCCAACGGGTATTTCACCTATGATAAGGGCGCTGATTTTTACTATCACTGGACCGATCCGAACCTTTCAGATTCCATAAAACAGGAAGGAAAGGCCTATCTTCAAACGGTCTTCGGACAATACATGAGCAACTGAATCTCGTGCAGTAACCTAATCCAATGAGTGAACCACTAATCCTGAACGCAGTTTAGGTTCAAACCAGGTTGTTTTTGGTGGCATGATGTTACCTGAATCGGCAATATTGATCAATTGCTGCATGGAAACGGGATACAAAGCAAATGCAACCTTCATTTCTCCACTGTCAACACGCTTTTTTAATTCACCCAAACCGCGTATACCGCCGATAAAATCAATCCTCGTAGAGGTTCTTAAATCCTTTATCCCAAGGATATTATCTAAAACCAGGCGGGAAAGGATCGTTACATCCAGCACCCCGATGGGATCTGCATCATTGAACGTGCCTGTTTTTGCTGTCATAGAATACCATTCACCTTCAATATACAAACTGAAATTATGTAAGGCAGAAGGTTTATAAATGTTTTCACCCTGTTTTTCAATTGTAAAAACCAGTTTCAGCTTTTCAAAAAAATCTTCAATGGTCAGTCCATTCAGATCTTTTACCACCCTGTTGTAATCAATAATTGAAAGCTGGTTGTCTGGAAAATGAACAGCCAGGAAGTAATTATACTCTTCATTACCTGTATGGTGAGGATTATTGAGCTTCTTTTCATTTCCAACCAGGGCTGCTGCGGCGGTTCTGTGATGACCGTCGGCAACATAGGTACAGGGAACCAATTTGAACAATGCTACCAGCCTTTCGATTAGTGCGGCATCTCTGATCACCCAGAAATGGTGTCCTACACCATCATCTGCAACAAAGTCGTATTCAGGCAGATTTTTTGCGACTAAATTTGATACGATTTCGTCTATTTCAGCAACTGCAGGGTATGTAAAGAAAACAGGCTCCATATTGGCATTGGTTATGCGAACATGCTTCATCCGGTCTTCTTCCTTGTCTTTGCGGGTAAGTTCGTGCTTTTTAATAATCCCATTAAGGTAGTCAGCCACCCCGGCACAACCTACAAGACCATATTGGGTTTTGCCGTTCATCGTTTGGGCATAGATATATAACAGCTCCTTGTTATCAGGGCTTAACCATCCGTTTTTCCTGAATAATTCAAAATTCTCCTTTGCCTTATCATATACCGGTTGAGAATGAATATCCATTGATTCAGGTAAATCAATTTCCGGTTTTATGATATGCAGAAGTGAATACTGGTTATTGTCTGCTTCTTCCCTTGCTTCTGCCGAGTTGAGAACATCATAAGGTCTGGAAGCCAGTTCTTTCACTATTTCAACAGGAGGTCTCAGACCTCTGAATGGTTTTAATATGGCCATAGCACAATGGTTGGTAATTGTTTAGTATATGTTCAGAAAATCTCCCGGCAGGGGAGAGGTTGGTTGATATTAGTCCGGGCTTTCGTCGTCATCAAGTTCTCCCGGTTTAACACTGCGTTGCAGTGATCCGATGAGTGCCCCGATCATTTTAGTCATCTCCATCAGGCGGTTTTTAGAATCGTCGTAAGCATTGTCGCTGATAAAGCCGCGATTTTGAGCTATCGTTGAGATAACCACACACTCTCTGACAGAACTTTTCGCCATTTTAAGGTAATATACAAACTGGCTTTTATTCCTTGAAGATCCTTCTGCAATGTTTAAAGCGATTCCGTTTGCCGAGACCAGAAACCGCTCGAAAAACGATTTCATAAAGTGGTCGTCCTTGGCTTCGCCGGCCATCAAATACACCCAATCGACGTATTCAAGAGCTTTATGGTAGATTCTAAGATCTTCAAACCTAAAGAATGTAGTCGGTCTTTCATGTTCGTTTTCCATGGTTTAGCTCTTTTAAATAATAAATTAGTTGATGCAGATCAAAATTCCCGGTGCAATAATAGTAAAAAAAAAACCAACGGATCACTTATTAACCTGAAAGGTTTTATCGCCTTCTTTGATAAATTTGACGATTTGTTTTGCTGCTGCGATGCCTGCATTTATATTGGCCTCTTCCGTTTGAGCCCCCATTTTTTTCGGTGTACAGAAGAACTTGGATTTGAAACCAGCTTCAATATCAGCTTTATTGGTTGGTTCTACATCCGTAAGATACGCAAAATCTTTTCTTTCCTGGAACATCTTAAGCAGGTCGGCCTCGTGGATCACTTCAGCTCTCGCAGTATTCACAAGACATGCAGGAATGGGCATCCTGGCAAGCAAAGCGAAGTTGACAGACAATTTTGTCTGACTGTTGGCGGGGATATGCAGGGATATATAATGACAGGTACTGTACAATTCTTCCACAGTACCGATCCATTTTACGCCGTCCTTTTCAATTTCCTGTCGTGAGATGAAGGGGTCGAATGCATAAACTTCCATCCCAAATCCTTTGGCAATCCGTGCAACATTTTTACCAACAAAGCCATAGGCATGAATACCCAGCTTTTTTCCCATCAGTTCGCTTCCTGACTTTCCATTGAAAAAACCACGCGCATAATAAACCATCATACCCAGGGCTAGTTCAGCCACTGCATTTGAATTCTGGCCCGGGGTATTCATGGCTACCACCCCTTTGGCGGTAGCGGCCTGCAGGTCAATGTTATCATACCCGGCGCCCGCCCTTACAATAATTTTTAGTTTTGAGCCGGCTTCGATAACCGCCTTGTCGGCCTTATCGCTGCGGATAATAACAGCGTCAACATCGGAAACAGCCTGGATGAAGTCATCCTGGCTGGTGTAATTCTCAAGAAGAGCGAGCTCAAAACCAGCATCTTCAACTACTTTACGGATTCCTTTTACTGCTGTGGGAGCAAATGGTTTATCTGTGGCCACTAATACCTTAGTCATAATATCGGTTTTAAGCGTTAATTTTTTCGAATTCATTCATTGCATCCACCAATGCCTGCACACTTTCTATGGGCATTGCGTTGTAGGTTGAAGCCCGGAAGCCGCCAACAGACCTGTGCCCCTTGATCCCTATCATACCCTTGGTCTTTGCAAATTCCATGAAGGCATCTTCTTTGTCTTTATACTGATCCTTCATAACAAAACAGATATTCATCAACGACCTGCTTTCATTTGAAACAGTGCCAACAAACATTTTACTGTTGTCAATGGCATCATATAAAAGATTGGCTTTTTTAATGTTCATAGCTTCAATAGCCTTTATCCCTCCGAGGCTTTTAATCCACCGCAAGGTTTCAAGGCATGTATAAATGGCAAAAACAGGCGGGGTGTTATAAAGAGAAGGCTCCTTCATGTGTGTGGCATAACTGAGCATGGTTGGGATTTTCCGCTCTACCTTACTCAGCAGTTCTTCCTTAATAATCACAAAAGTAACGCCGGCGGGGCCCAGGTTTTTCTGTGCACCACCATAGATCATGGCATATTTGGATACATCAACAGGGCGACTGAGGATGTCGGATGACATATCAGCAATAAGTGGCACCGGGCTGTCAATATCAGTGCGGATTTCAGAGCCATAAATCGTGTTGTTCGTGGTGATATGGAAATAATCCGCATCTTCAGGTACGGAGTACCCGGTTGGAATATAGCAGAAATTCTTATCCGCCGATGATCCGACCACATTTACCTCTCCGAAAAATTTTGCTTCCTTTATCGCTTTTTGCGCCCAAACACCTGTTTCCAGGTAGGCGGCTTTCTTATTAAGAAAATTGTAGGGGATCATGCAAAACTGCAGACTTGCACCACCACCCAGGAAAATTACCTGGTATCCGGCCGGGATACTTAGCAATTCGTGAAATAAGGAAACGGTTTCATCAAGAATTGCCTGGAAGTCCTTGCTTCGGTGGGAAATTTCAAGTAATGATAATCCAATACCATTTAGTTCCAGTACGGCCTTTGCCGAGTTTTCAACTGCAATGCGCGGAAGGATGGAAGGACCCGCGTTAAAATTGTACTTTTTCATAGGTTGTAGGTTTAAGTTATATCTGCGAGATTGGATTTTAGTACTGCAATATTAAGAAAACAAAGTAAACAAATTTATGAGTTTTTTAAAAAATAACAAAAAAGCATCACTTTTTGTTTTTTGCGTCCAGACCCTCAATAAATGTCCAGCTTCCATGGGTAAAAACAAAGCCGTCAAATATGTCGCCTGCCGCAATATAAAATTCATACTGGCCTTCAAGCTGCGAATCCTGAGGCACCATCCTGTCGCATACAATCAATTGCGTTTCTTCCATTGTGTGTTCAAATACACGCTTTTTACTGTTCCATTTTTTTTCAACGGCAATTTCTTGTTTTTCATATTTTAAAGACATGGTAGTGGAAGCTGCGAAACGAAAAATGATCCTGGTTAAAGCACCCCCATGATAATTTGGAAACAGCTTTAACCCAAAAAGCGGCTTGTTTTGATCATCGAAACTAAGAATTTCAATCACTTTTTGTGTAATTCTGGCATTTCTTCCTGCCCAGCCCAGCAAGGTGTAAACTGTCCTCCCTGGTTGTATTTCTTCTGGTATTATTTTGTAATACAAGGCCCCGAGCCAGTGCATGTTGTCGAGGGTAAGCGTATCAGCTTCGGGCAAAGAACCGGAATGGTCAATCAGAGGGTAGATAACGGGTTGATTCTGCCCAAGCATTTTAATAAAGCCATAGTAGGAATTTTTTCCATCACGGGTTGGAAGATTCCATTGAAATATACGAAAAATTTTATCAGGGGATGTAAGTTTAACAACGGTTTTCAACGATTCAAACGGATATTCATCGGTGGAAGGAATTTGCAGGGCCTCCATCATACACGCTGAAAAAAGTTGATTGTACTGAAACTTTGAACTGTCGTCCCGGGCATTATTTACCGAAGCAAGTATAACACGGAGTGTATCTTCTGCCTGGCTGATGTTTTGGAACCTCTGACCTGCAACAGTGATCCAGTTCCCCTGGACCAGGAGCCCTATAAATGAGAAAAGAATAAGTTTAAAAGTCATTTTAATCCCGGCATTTAAGGTCAATCACTAGGAGCGGCAAAGATACGCACAAAGCGTACGGGTTTCTGCGAATAAACACAAAAATGCCTTGTAAAACCAATGCCAAAGAATATTGAGTTAAATTTGCAAAAAAGAGAATATGACCCTCGCTGACCGAATCAGATCATTTGAAAACCTGGGAGAAAGGTTGCGGAGATATCAGGAAAATTCAACTGATGCTGATTTGACATCCCTGGTTGCCGCTTCCCGGAAGGCTTCCATTATTAATCCCTGGTTTACACCAGCCTTTATCAGCCTCGCTTTGAACAATCTCGGGAAGTCTTTAACAGTTGAAAATCTGAGCAAATGGGTCTCGTTGTATGAAACTAAATTAAAAAGGACAGCCATACCCAAAAAAATAGGTGTTGTAATGGCTGGAAACATCCCGGCAGTTGGATTTCATGATTTCCTCTGTGTTTTAATTTCAGGCAATACGCTTGTTGCAAAACTTTCTTCATCTGATGAACAGCTTTTGCCTGCCATGGCCGGCATCCTGGCAGAACAAATACCCGAATGGAATGAGTCAATATTCTTTTCTGACGGAAAACTCGGTGAATTCGATGCCATTATCGCAACTGGCAACACAAATACCTCCCGGTATTTTGAGTTTTATTTTGGGAAATACCCTCATATTATCCGAAAGTCAAGGAACAGCATCGCTGTGCTGAATGGCACTGAAACTGAAAGCGATCTGCAAAACCTGGCCGATGATATCATGCTTTTCTTTGGAATGGGGTGCCGGAGTATTTCAAAAATATATGTGCCATCAGGGTATGATTTCGCCCGACTGTACAAAGCCCTTGATAAATTTGGCAGCTATATACATCATCACAAATACTGCAACAATTATGATTATAGCAAATCAATTTTCATGGTAGGCCAGATTCCTTTTGCTGATACCGGTTACCTGCTGCTCAAAGAAGACAAAGCCATATCCTCCCGGATTGCAGTGCTGCATTATGAATATTATGAAAATCTGACTGATGTTGTGGAAAGCATTCAGCAGGCCGGGGATTCAATTCAATGTGTTATAAGTAATATGATGCTTCCAATCAATACTTTGCATCCGGGAGAAGGGCAAACTCCCGCATTGTGGGATTATGCAGATCAAACAGATACCATGGAGTTTTTACTTTCTTTATCCTGAAAAGAAAAATTTCTTTGGAAATCAATTTATAATCATTACTTTTGCACCCTCATTAAAATACCACATTGCAATGAAAAAAGATATTCATCCGAAAGATTACAGACTGGTAGTATTCAAAGATATGTCGAACGAATACACTTTCGTTTCAAAATCAACTGTTAAAACAAAAGAAACCATCGTGATGGAAGATGGGGTTGAGTATCCATTGATAAAACTGGAAATTTCTCACACCTCACATCCTTTCTATACGGGTAAAATGAAATTGGTTGACACTGCCGGACGTGTGGATAAGTTTAAAAGCAGGTATCAAAAACACATCGACAGAAACGCAGCAGCAAAATAAGACTGTTCAACAATATTTTGAAAGAGCCTCCATTTTTATCCGGGGGCTCTTTTTTTATTTGTTTTATTTTCTAATTTTGCATGAAAGAACCACCGTTATTTGCTTTATACTAATACTGCTGTAAAATGAATTATATACTTTTTGATGAGAGTATCGTCAGAACCAACCTTCTGCCTCTGACATTTACCCGCACTGTTTCGGATATCAGAATTGGGATCCTTACAATTCGTGAAAAGTGGGAAAAGCGTTTGAAATCACCAACTTCATCTCTCACTGACGCATATCTCAGCGATAAATTTCCCATTGTAAAAATGGCCGAGAATGTACTCATAAATGGTTCTATATGCCCGAATGATGAAATAGTCGAAGCCATCCTGAATTTAAAGCCAAATCAGACAGTGGTTTATAACGACACAATTATTGCACTGCATATCACTGCTGAGGATCTGGACAATGTAGGAGATACCTCTTCAGAAGGTATTGAAGAAATTCAGATCACCAACGCACCGATTAAAATTAACCATACCTGGGAAATTTTCTCAAAAAATGATGCAGCGTTGAAAGAGGATTTCCTACTGCTTACCAGGGGCAGGAAATCACAAAAACTGAGCGATACAAACAAGGTATTGGGCGGTGAAGATATTTTCGTTGAAAAAGGTGCCCGGGTAGAATGTGCCATTCTCAATGCCACTACCGGCCCGATCTATATCGGCAAGGATTCAGAAATCATGGAAGGTGCTGTGATCCGCGGTCCTTTTGCACTTTGTGAAGGAGCCCAGGTTAAAATGTGTGCAAAAATTTATGGCCCCACTACAATTGGCCCTTTTTGCAGGGTAGGCGGTGAAGTTAACAATTCCGTGCTTTTTGGTTTCTCAAACAAAGCCCATGACGGGTTTCTTGGTCATTCAGTAATCGGAGAGTGGTGTAACCTGGGTGCTGATACGAATACTTCAAACCTTAAAAATACGTACGATAACGTCAGACTGTGGAGTTATGGCAAACAAACATTTATCAATACGCACCTTCAATTCTGCGGACTGATAATGGGCGACCATTCCAAATGTGCCATCAACACCATGTTTAATACTGGTACCGTGGTTGGAGTCAGTGCCAATATATTCGGATCGGGATTCCAGAGAAATTTTATTGCCTCCTTTACCTGGGGAGGTACTGCCGGTCATACCAATTACAGTATTAAAAAAGCAATGGAAGTTGCAGAAATAGTTTTTAAACGCCGGCGGCGCAATTTTGATGACATAGAAAGGAACCTGCTCACAAGCGTTTATAACCTGACCCTCAAGAATAAATACCTGTAAAAACTGCCTTCGGTTCTTGGCACATTTATTGTCACACCCTCAATTCCCTAAAATAATCGGGGTAAGTGATATTTTGATTTATTGTAATTATGGAGAATCTGATGGGACCTAATACACTGCTTTTTTCTGATTTAATTGATTCCGAAACTGAATTCATTCCATTGCTCTCTTCAGAAGATGAAGAAGCAATGAATACCGAGGAAGTACCTGAGGTGCTTCCAATCCTTCCGCTGCGAAATACAGTTCTTTTTCCGGGTGTGGTAATTCCGATTACTGTCGGCCGTGACAAATCGATCAAATTAATCCGGGAGTTTTACAAGGGAAGCCGTACTATTGGAGTGGTTGCCCAAAAGGATGCCAATATCGAGGATCCTGAATTCGACGATCTCAATAAAATAGGAACAGTTGCCTATATCATCAAGATATTACAGATGCCCGATGGCAGTAATACGGCCATTATACAGGGAAAACGCCGGTTCGCAATAAAGGAAATGATTCAGTCCGATCCTTATATCATGGCCTCTGTTACCGCTTTTGAAGCCCCGGTTATTATCCCGAATGACAATGGCGAATTCAATGCCCTCATTGCTTCCCTGAAAGACCTGGCAATACAGATCATAACCAAATCTCCCAATATCCCCTCAGAAGCTGCATTTGCCATCAAGAATATTGAATCACCCTCTTTTCTCGTCCATTTTATTTCATCGAACCTGAATGTTGACCTGGTTGAGAAACAAAAGCTGCTGGAAGTTGCCGATTTGGCGGAATGTGCCAATCTCGTTCTGACACTTTTGACAAAAGAACTTCAGGTGGCTGATCTTAAACAACATATACAGAACAAGGTAAAAACTGACCTTGACAAGCAACAACGTGATTTCTTGCTTAACCAGCAGTTAAAAACCATCCAGGAGGAACTTGGAGGTAGCCCTAATTCACAGGAAATAAATGCGCTGCGTGAACAGGCAAAAGATAAAAAATGGACCAAAGAGGTTAGTGAAGTCTTCGAAAAAGAGATAAACAAACTTCAGCGGATGCACCCGATGGCCGCGGAATATTCTATTCAAACCAATTACCTCGAAACCCTTGTTCAGCTTCCTTGGGGCGAATATACGCTTGATAATCTTGATCTTAACCATGCACAACAGGTTCTCGATGAAGACCATTTCGGCCTCGAAAAAGTAAAGGACCGCATCATCGAACATCTGGCTGTGATCAAACTAAAGCGCGACCTGAAGTCGCCCATATTATGCCTTGTAGGCCCTCCCGGGGTTGGAAAAACTTCACTTGGGAAAAGTATTGCCAGGGCACTTGGCCGTAAATATACCAGAATGTCACTGGGCGGGCTTCGTGATGAATCTGAACTGCGCGGCCACAGGAAAACATATATAGGTGCAATGCCTGGCCGGATATTGCAAAGTCTTAAAAAAACCAAAAGTTCTAACCCTGTATTTGTACTCGATGAGATCGACAAGGTTATGGGAATGAACATCAATGGAGACCCACAGGCAGCCTTGCTGGAAGTTCTTGACCCTGAGCAGAATAATGCGTTTTATGACAACTACCTGGAAATAGAATATGATCTTTCGAGGATCATGTTTATTGCCACAGCGAACACGCTGAGTACCATTCACCCGGCTTTGCGCGATCGTATGGAAATTATTGATATACCCGGTTACCTGGTGGAAGAAAAGGTGGAAATCGCCAAAAGGCACTTGCTGCCAAAACAATTTCAGGACCATGGCATCAAGAAAAATCAACTTAAGTTCAGCGATGAGTTGATTACTAAAATAATCGAGGATTATACGCGTGAATCGGGTGTCCGCATGCTCGAAAAAAGCATTGCCAAGGTCATACGCAGCAAAGTGAAAGCGATCGTTTCCAGTGAAAAGTTCAATAAGAAACTGGATGCTGCTGAATTGAAACGGATTATGGGTATTCCCATATTTCAGGCTGATAAATATATATCCAATGAGGTGGCCGGTGTGGTTACCGGCTTAGCCTGGACCATGGCCGGAGGAGAGATCTTGTTTGTGGAAGTCAGCCTGAGCAGGGGCAAAGGTGAATTAACTTTAACCGGGAACCTTGGCGAAGTAATGAAAGAATCTGCATCTATTGCACTTGCATACCTTAAATCCCATTCTGAAGCATTCGGTATCAATCCCAACGTTTTTCAGAACTGGAGTGTACATATACATGTCCCTGAAGGAGCAACTCCCAAAGATGGCCCTTCTGCCGGAATTACCATGTTTACTGCTTTGGCCTCTGCATTTACCCAATTCAAGGTTCGTGAACGCCTGGCAATGACAGGAGAAATCACGTTGCGCGGAAAGGTGTTGCCGGTTGGAGGAATAAAAGAAAAAATGCTTGCGGCGCGACGGGCAAACCTCACGGATATCGTACTTTCCAAAGAGAATAAAAAGGATATTGAAGAGATAAAACCCTCATATATTCAGGGGCTTAAATTTCACTATATAGATGAAATGAAGGAAATTATTGATCTGGCTTTGTTAAAAGAGCAGGTGAAAAACCCGGTAAACCTGGTTTACGAAAAATAAACTCTTCATTTGTCAAGAACCATCTTCCTGGTCTCTGAAAAGTTTCCCGAATCCATTTTCAAAAAATAAATTCCGGGTGTAAAACCCTGATTATCCCATTGAAACCTGTACTTTCCGGGCTCATGAAACTGGTCAACAGGACAATTTACAACCTTTCCGCTGCTGTCGAGTATTGAAATAAGGACTTTCCCTGCCCGGGCAATATCATAGGAAATCAGGGTTGATTTTTTAAAGGGATTCGGCTGATTCTGATTCAACTTGAAAAATTGTTTCCCCGGTTCGTCCTTCATCCCATAGATAGTCACCGATTGCTTTAACAGGATATTCCGGAATGGATCAAATACCAGGTTTACGGGATGTCTCGAAAATTCGAAAGCGAATTCCTGATGGTTCACATCATTCATGATCTGCACAAGGGTATCCGTTCCATCATCAAAACTGACCATGATCTGAACAGGCATCTTGAAGAATTCAGGACTTGGCTGGGTTTGATTAAGGATCAGCGACACACGCCATGCACCTTTCCCGATACTGTCAAAATCGTAAGTATTCTGGTAAATGGGATGATTGGGGCTATAAACCCACTCATTGAAAAACCATTCAAGATTTTGCCCGGATGATTTACCGGCCATTTCAACAAAATCATGGGTATATGCATTCTTATACATCAGGCTGGTATCTGTGGCATAATCATGCATTACTTTAAAAAACAGGCTGTCACCCAAAACATACCTTAATTGGAAAAGCACGCAAGCCCCTTTATTGTATGAAACAGCCTGGTTGTACAACGTATTGCCGGTAGGAGTGTTGATGGCCCATTCAGGATGATAAAGCGGCCACCCGGGATTATGAGCCAGATAATAACTTGCGAGTTCATTCATACTTGTCCGGTAAGCCTCCGGCCCTGACTTATGCTCCAGCCATAAGTTCTGGCAATAGGTACCAAAGCCCTCATTCAGCCAGATATCGGCCCAGGTGCCGCATGTGATTAAATCACCAAACCACTGATGTGAATGTTCATGGGCAATGAGATCTTCATCACTGTAACCTCCGGGCATGAGGTTCACCATACTCTGGTTTTCCATTCCGCCCCAGGGAAAAGATCCGTTCAATGTGGCAAAACCAATCTTTTCAAATGGATAATCCCCAAACTTCTCAGAATAGAAATTGGTCATTGGAATAATTGAACTGTCAATAATTGAAAGATTTTCACCTGCCTTATAGTAAATTCTGACAGGGATGCTGTCAGCAGGATTGGAAAATTTGTGCCAATACCTGGTGTGAACCTGGAAATTCACACTGGATGTCAGGGTTATCAGGTAGGTTGATACAGGTATATTGCTTATCCAGTGATAACTGATCGTATCGGCGGAAACAACAGAATCAGCCAAAATGCCGGTTGAGCCCAGTCTTACGGAAAGCGGAACCCGTGCAATCAATTCCCAGTTTACTTTGTCAGAAGGTCGATCCCAGCATGGCATCCATTTCCTGGCTCCTTCAGGAGGAGAATCAGTAAAAACAAAACCGGAAGTCGCAAAAAATCCATAGTCGTTGGCATTTTTATGCCGGTAATTTATCTTTACCTGGGCAACCTCCCCGGGCTGGTAGGTCCTGTCAAGCTGAATTTTCAGCAGGTTTGACTGGTGAGTAAATGAGGTACCTGACAAACTGACTGAGTCAATTGCCAAAGACTGGGTATTTGCGTTTAACTGTATCGAATTCAAGGTTGAATCAACCCTGAAGATAACGACAACATTGGCAGTAAATGTTTTGGGGTATGGGGCCTTATAATTTGCATACAAGTCAACATCGAGCCTGTATTTTAGCACATCAAAACTATGTTTTGTGTAATAATGGGCTGTATCAGAAGGTTTTATAAATCCAGGAAAGGAATAACCATTTTGTGCAACTGAAAAAAAAAGCAACAAAATGAAGAGGTTGAATGTTTTCATGAAGCTACTTGATTATTACCAGCTTCTTTACCTGAATTGTATTGCCTGCAGATAGTTTATACAGATAATTTCCGGCCGGTAGTTTTGAACAATCAATGTCAAGTTCATAATGGCCTGCTGGCTGGTATTTTTCCACAGGGTGCATGATTAACATGCCCAGCATGTCGGTGATTTCGAGTGAAACCATCATGGAGGCGTTAATGTCATAACTTATCCGTGTGGATGTAACTGCCGGATTGGGATAATTCTGCAGAAGATTTGCCTGTGCCCCTGCCGACAGGTCTTCATTAATGCCAACCACTGTGCTGCCGCCTTTTAAAACGATCTGCTTGTCGGGGTCAAATTTAAATGATACGGGCTGTTTATTGACCGTCCAGGAGAACTGCTGGTTATTTACATCGTTCATCACCCTGAAGGTGGTATCGGAAGCATCAGCAAACCTGACCAATACTTCAACCGGCATTTTGAAAAAGGGTGCATTGGTTTGAACCTGCTTGGCAAGGAAATTTACTCTCCATTGACCATTGCCCTGGTTTTCAAAATCATATAAATTTTGATAGATCGGATGGTTTGGCTGGAAGATCCATTCATCAAAGAACCAGTTGTAGTCGGCGCCGGTTACCTCGTTAACCTTGGCATTGAAATCTGAAATGGTAGCAGAACCGTATTTATAATTGGTATCGGAACAATATGATTGCATTGTCTCAAAAAAGAGAGAATCTCCCAGAACATAGCGCAATTGATGGAGAACGCATGAACCTTTAAGGTAAGTGATTGAATAATCAAACAGGATATTATTGGAAGGTGTGTTTATCGCCCATTCAGGATTTGAAATGGCCCAGCCGGGATTATTCGACAGGTAATAACTCGCATTGTTGTTGATATCTGCTTTGTACGCAGCATAACCGGCATAACTTTCATACCAGAAAGCCTCCGTCCAGGTACCGAAGCCTTCGTTGAGCCAGATGTCGGCCCAGGTAGCACAGGTTATCATATCACCAAACCACTGGTGAGCAAATTCATGGGCTGCCAGGCTCTCTTCCCAGCAACCCGGGCACAGGCTTGTCAGCGATTGGTTTTCCATACCACCCCAGGCAAAGTCGGAATTCAGGGTGGCAAAGCCATTTTTGTCAAAAGGATGCTCAACAAAGTTTTGTGAAAACCATGTAGTCATGTCTGGCATGATAGCCATAACAGGAGCGGGGTTTTCACCTGCATTGAAATAATACCTGAAAGGAATACTGTCGGCAGGATTGCTCAGTTTATGCCACCATCCGATGTTCAGCTGGTAATTGACTTTTGAGGTAATGACCATCAGGTAGGTTGCAACATTCTGATCTGAAATCCAGTGATACGTAAGAAAATCTCCAACAAGTGTTGAATCTGCGAGCCTCCCGTTAGAGCCCAGTTTAACATTGGCTTTCACTTTGGCAGTGAGTTCAAAAAGGGCCTTATCTGAAGGCTTATCCCAGTTGGGAAACCATTTCCGGGCACCCTCAGGTTCACAATCAGTGAATACGAAACCTCCGTTTGAATAAAAAGCGTTATCCTGCACATTCTTATGGCGGTAGTAAATTTTCACATTTGCGGTTTCTCCAACATTGTAGGTCCGGTTGAGCTGAATCTGAAGAAAATCAGCTGAATGTGTGAACGAAACTCCGGCAAGCCGCACCGAATCAATTATCAGGGAGTAGCTCGCAGCATTGAGTTTGATTGAATTCAATGTAGAATCTACCTTGAAAGTGATGGTTACAGAACCCGAAAAACTTTTAGGGTAAGGTGCTATATAACAATTGTACAGATCAAGGTCCAGTGCATATTTAATCACATCGAATGAATGGTTGGGGACTGAACTTGTACCTATAGGCTGACGGTTAAGAACAGGGGATTCAGACTTCTTCTTAGAACAATAGGCAGAACCCTTCATCATGGACACATTCTGTGCATTCGAAAAGAAGAGCAGTGAGCAAAGCAGCATTGAAAGGGTAAATCGTAGTTTCATCTGAATTAAGTTTGATTTGTGAATAGGCAGACAAAATTACGTTTTTTTTGCTGGCGGCTCTCATTTTCACCGCTGATAATGAAAAAACAAATATTTTTGCGCCTGACTTATGAATAAAGCGAATCTGCTGCTTCTTTTTTTTAGTGCTTATGTTTGTTCCTGCACAAATTTTGATCAACAGGAAGGAAAAACTGTTTTCAGGTATAACGAAGCAGCAAACATTTCAACTCTCGATCCGGCCTTCGCCCGGGACCAGACAATTATCTGGGCTGCCAATCAATTGTACAACGGATTGGTCCAGTTGAATGACCGTATGGAAATTTCACCGGGAATCGCAAAATCCTGGAGTATTTCTGAATCCGGGCTGGATTATGTGTTTCATCTCCGGAAAGATGTTTTTTTTCATGACAGCCCTGCCTTTGCGTCTGGAAAAGGCCGTCAGGTTGTTGCCAGCGATTTTATCTTTTCGTTTAAAAGGATTATCGACCCTGAAATTGCCTCGCCGGGAGCATGGTTGTTCAATAATATCAGCAGGAATAAGACAACAGAAGCATTTGAAGCAGTCAATGATTCTACCCTGATCATTCATCTCGAAAATCCTTTCCCACCGTTTTTGAGATTACTCAGTATGCAGTATTGTTCGGTTGTTCCTCATGAGGCCCTGGCTTTCTTTGGCAGTGAATTTCGCAGAAATCCGGTAGGAACAGGCCCTTTCCGGTTTAAAATGTGGCAGGAGGGTGTCAAATTGGTTCTGTTGAAAAATCCTGCTTATTTTGAAACTGAAAACGGGCTCCGGCTCCCGTATCTCGATGCGGTTGCCATTACATTCGTACCTGACAAACAATCTGCATTTCTGGAATTTATCAAAGGAAATCTTGATATGATGTCGGGGATTGATCCCACGTATAAGGATGAATTACTGACCAAGGAAGGGAAGTTGCAGCCTAAGTACCAGGACAGGGTAAACCTGCTTACCCAACCATACCTCAACACTGAGTACCTTGGATTCATGGTTGACCGGAATAATGTGAACCCCGGGGGAATCACCCCGCCGAAAGAAGTCAGGAAGGCAATAAATATGGCGTTCGACCGGAAAAAAATGATCAGGTACTTACGAAATAACATCGGAATACCCGGATGCCAGGGAATCACACCCAAAGGGCTGCCTTCATTCGATTCGAGCCGGATTTTTTTCGATTATAATCCTGAAAAGGCCAGCGAATTACTGGCATCTGCCGGTTATCCCGGGGGGACAGGGCTTCCTGCCATTACGCTTACATCCACTGCAGATTACCTTGATATCTGCAAATATATTCAGCACCAGGTTGCATCAATCGGAATTGAACTTAAAATTGAGGTGAGTCCGCCCGCAGCCGTTAAAGAGATGAAGTCAGAAGCAAAACTGCCATTTTTCCGTGCTTCCTGGATCGCTGATTATCCTGATGCAGAGAATTACCTTTCCATGTTTTATTCAAAGAACTTTTGCCCTAAAGGTCCCAATTATACCCGTTTTTCCAATTCTGATTTTGACAGGCTATATGATCAGGCGATGGCAACAGTCAATGACTCATTGAGATACACTTATTACCGTGAAATGGAGAAAATCATGATGGAGGAGGCACCCGTTGTAATCCTGTATTATGACCAGGTACTCAGGTTTGTAGGAAAAAACATACGGGGCCTGGGAAGCAATCCCATGAACCTGTTGACTCTGAAATATGTTAAAAAGTCAACGTAAGACCATCATATGCCAATTTGACATTTTGAGGCAGCTCAGGGTTAACTTCTGAATATTTTCCCATCTGGTGGCTTACATGAGTGAGATAGCCTTGTTCCGGTTGAAATTCTTCCATGAGTGCAAGAGCTTCGGCAAGATTAAAGTGAGAATAGTGCTTTTGTTTTCTCAGTGCATTTAAAACAATAATCCTGGATCCGCGGATCTTCCTTTTTTCCTTTTCAGAAATATTAATGGCATCAGTGATATAAGTAAAGTCGTCAATACGAAAACCAAATACATATTTATCCGGTTTATAGTGTAAGGCTTTAATCGGAATGATTTTCTGCCCGTTGATCTCAAATGGCTTGTTAGTCAAAGTGTTCAACACAATTTCTGGCACTCCGGGATATGGATTCTTTTCGAAAGCATAAGAAAATTCCATTTTTATGATACGCTGTACTTTTGGTGAGGCATAAACCTGCGCCGGGCTCCTGTTAATGTAGTTAAATGCACGCACATCGTCTAAACCACCCAGATGATCTTTATGGCCGTGTGTTACCAGGATTGCATCAATAGAGCGGATATTCTCCCGCAACATTTGCTGCCTGAAATCAGGACCACAATCAATTATGAACCGCCAGCCGTCTTTTTCAACGGAGATGGAAGTACGTAACCGTTTATCATGAAAGTCGCCGGAAGAGCAAACTTCACAATCGCAGGCAATGACCGGTACCCCCTGGGAAGTTCCGGTACCGAGAAAGGTGATTTTCATTTATCTTATTCCAAGTAGAGTGCAAAATTATATTTTATTAACAATTTCAAGAATACTTTGTTGATAAACCATGCGTTTGTTGTAAATTGTGTTGACTTTTGTATGGTTCGGGTAGATTTCCTAACTTTGCAAATCAGTCTGAATGAATAACTAACTGAAAATTATGTTTGGTAAACTTAGAATTAAAGTCGGCCAGTATTATTATAAGAAGGAGCAATCGCAAACTGAACGTCATAGTCAGATGACCAATTTGAAGGATGCGAAACGGATTGGAATTTTGTATACATTGGATGATGTTCCTGATTATGAGAGAGTTTCTGAATTTGTTTCAAAATTACAAGGAGATCATAAAGAGGTAAAAGCATTGGGATTTGTCAAGAATAAAAATTTAATTCAGCGATTCCTGCCAAAGTTATCGTATGATTTCTTTTCTAACCGGGACCTTACCTGGTTTTATAAACCCATTCATACGCAGGTAAGAGACTTTATTGAAAAAGAGTTCGATCTGTTGATCGATCTGAGCCTGCATGACAATTTCCCGTTAAAATACATTTCAGGACTCTCCAAGGCATTATGTCGCGTAGGGAAATTTTCTGAAAAGAACACGGAGTATTATGACCTGATGATCGACCTCAAGCCATCTATGACATCTGAAGAGTATTTAGGGCAAATTCAACATTATCTTACTGTAATTAAAACGAATGCGAAAAGGATATCATAAATTCAAGGGTACTGGAGTTGCCATTGTAACTCCTTTTAAGAAATCGGGAGCTATTGATTTTGAATCTTTTGAAAATATTGTTAACCATGTGATCCTTGGAGGAGTTAATTACATAGTCGTTCTCGGAACTACCGGCGAATCGCCAACAATTTCCAAACTGGAGAAAAAAGCCCTGGTTGAATTCTCGGTCAGGGTTATCAACAAAAGGGTACCCTTGGTCGTGGGCATTGGCGGAAACAGCACTTCAGATGTAGTACTTGCAATACATGGCACCCCTTTTAAAGGAGTTGACGCTATCCTTTCCGTATGCCCGTATTATTCAAAACCGCAGCAGGATGGCATTTACCAGCATTTTAAACTAATTGCCGAGGCAAGTCCTGTTCCCGTGATACTTTACACAGTTCCCGGAAGGACTGGCAGCAATATCAGTGCCTCTACCACGATCAAACTGGCAAATGACTGCCCGAATATCGTAGGTATTAAGGAGGCATCTGGCAATTTTGATCAGATTTTCCAGGTTATCAAAAACAGGCCAAAAGATTTCCTTGTGATTTCGGGCGATGATGGCATTACGCTGCCTTTAATTGCCGCCGGAGCGGATGGAGTCATTTCAGTAACTGCCAATGCTTACCCGGCAATGTTTTCGAACATGGTAAAACTTGCACTGGAAGGCGATGTAAAATCGGCCAGAACAATACATTATCAGTTGATTGACTTTACTAATTCCCTGTTTTCCGAAGGTAGCCCGTCCGGAATAAAAGCTGCCCTGGAAATTATGAATTTATGTCATCAGTTCCTTCGGCTTCCATTAGTCCCGGTAAGCCAGGAAGCTTATAATCTCATTCAAACCCGTATAGGACAACTCGAAAAATAGCATGAAAAGAAAAATACCCGCATTGCTTCTCCTTCTCCTGGTTGGAATAGCTCAATCAGTTAATTCTCAGGATTATCAGGATCAATTGCTTGACTCATTGTTCAATGAACAGAGTGAGGTGTATTTTAAATTTAAAATTTCCGGCAAAGACGAACTTCATGAACTTACCCGATTAATTTCCATTGATCATGTAACTGGCAAAATAGTTCATGCCTATGCCAATAAAAAAGAATTCTCTGATTTTCTGAATTATCAGCTTAAATACCGGATTCTGCCTCATCCAGGTAAGTTAATCAGAGAATCCGAGTTATATCATGAGCAGCAGGGGAGTCTGCCCAGGGACCGGACTATCTGGAATTTTTATCCGACGTATGATCAATATGTCAGTTACATGACAGGTTTTGCCGCTGCTTACCCCAATATCTGTAAACTGGATACCGTGGGAATTTCGGTACAGGGCCGTCTGTTATTGGCAATAAAAATCAGTAAGAATGTGCAACAGGAGGAGGCTGAACCTCAGTTTCTCTATACTTCTTCGATTCACGGAGATGAAACAACCGGTTACATTTTAATGTTACACCTGATTGATTACCTGCTTTCTAATTACGGAATTGCTCCTGAAATTACGGAAATTGTTAATACTACTGAAATTTGCATCAACCCGCTCAGCAACCCCGATGGAACCTACCATGGCGGTAACAATTCGGTGTATGGGGCTACTCGTTATAATGCTAACGGCGTGGATCTGAACAGGAATTACCCTGATCCCAAATTGGGTCAGCATCCGGATGGAAATGCATGGCAGACTGAAACTGTGGCTTTTATGTCATATGCCGACAACAACCATTTTACAATGTCTGCAAATTTCCATGGAGGTGCCGAGGTTTTCAATTATCCCTGGGATACATGGTCGAGGTTACCTGCAGACGATGAGTGGTGGCAATTTGTCGGCCGTGAATGGGCAGACACGGTGCATGTAAATGCACCTGCAGGCTATTTTACTGATCTCGACAATGGGGTTACAAACGGCTATGCCTGGTATGAGTTAAATGGAGGACGTCAGGATTATATGAATTATTGGCATAATTGTCGTGAAGTAACACTTGAAATATCTAATGTTAAATTATTGCCTACTAGTCAATTACTTCCTTTCTGGGAATATAACTATCCTTCATTTCTGAATTATATAAGGCAGTCACGGTATGGGTTTAGCGGAATTGTTACAGATACGGTTACCGATGAACCTGTGAGCGCTAAAGTATTTATCAGTGGCCATGATAAAGATAATTCCGAGGTTTATTCCCGCGGTACGACTGGTTTTTATACCCGTCCGATAAATGAAGGCAGTTATAATGTGACATTTACGGCACCAGGGTATTATACCAAGACCATAAAAAATGTCAATGTGTCAAAGTGGGCCACAAGCAACCTCGATGTTCAACTCAGACCTCTGACTTATGATGCCCAGGATAAAAGCGTTCGCTCTGTTCTTGTTTACCCTAACCCGTCAGACGGGCATTTCCGGCTGATTCTTCCTGAAAACCCCATAAATCCATCATGCTCTTTTCAGGTTATCAACACCATGGGATCAATCATCTATTCAGCAGAAGTAGCCAGGTATTCGGGGAATTCAACGGTGGAAATTGATGTTTCCCAGCTCTCGAATGGGCTCTATTATCTCAAGTTTAATTCCGGATATCAGATATACCTTGACAAGCTCATCATCAAAAAATAGACTTTTTCTTATAATCTCACTCCGATTCCTAAAATAATTCTGAACAGTAAAAGCAGCAAAACCGCTATTATTGGCAATACCGGTTTAATTTTAATTGTCCTCGGGTCTTCATCAAAATAGAGATCCTCAATTGACATCCCCCGCATGAATATGGGGATAAGAAATAAAATCATGGAAGCATTCAATGCAATATCAAAATAGTTGATTTCAGGTATTTTAAGAAGGAATATCACCGTAATACCCAGGATAAACGGAAGCAAAAACTGGCTGAAAATGAATTTATTACGATTAATCTTACGCAAATCGTTAAAATAAATATTTGCAGAATACAATGATAATCGTGCCATAAAGAGCCCGACTGTGAACATGGCTACAAACCCCAGGATGGTTAAAATAACCTTTCCTGTGTCCATGACAAACATGTAAAGGATCACGAAACCAAAACCTTTATTCAGACTTGCACCGACCAGGATTTCGCCAAAAAATCGGGTGAGTGCATGGAAGATAATCCATAACAGGAGCAACCTCATATTGCCGGTCTCCGTTTCAACCGATTTATAAAGGATCAAAAGGAACAAGGATAGAACAAACATTGCCAATGGGCCACTGCTGAAAACGCCGGAAACTGAATCCGGCGTCCAGTCAATTCCCCTGATCAGGTAATCGATATCATAATAGTAAACAATAACCGGGATATTAAAAGCTATTGCAGCATAACCTGTAATGAACAGGTTCAGGACATAAATAATGACATACCCGACCAGGAAGAGAAGGAGGGAATTAAAAGTAATAGTCCTGTATATTCCCTTTGGGATCGCAGATTTCCCGGCAGGTGATGATTTCGATAATGAGAAAAGTGAACCTGTTTTCGCAAGAAAGCGGATTTTTCTGTAAGCTGAATAAAACCTGTTTCCTGAAGAACGATTCGGTATCTGCATTCTTAAAATTTATCGGCAAGAGCCGGAAATGTTCCTGATGCATATTTACCATCATCAAGATTCTTACGAACCTGGGCAAAGGCTTCAATGGTGATCCGAACATCCTCAAGTGTATGAGCGGCTGTTGGAATGAGCCGCAGCATAATTACTCCTTTTGGCACAACGGGATAAATAACTCCGGAACAGAAGATCCCAAAATTTTCACGCAGATCAGAAATAACCAGGGAAGCTTCGAGAACTCCTCCTTTTAAAAATACCGGGGTGACCGGCGATTGAGTTTTTCCGATATCAAAGCCCTGTTCACGTAAACCTGATTGCAGCGCATTCACAATGGTCCATAATTTTTCGCGCAATTCAGGGTGTGTTCTGATCATGTCGAGGCGTTTCAACGAGCCAACCACCATGGGAAGCGGAAGCGATTTTGCGTAAATCTGCGAACGCATATTATAAGTCAGCGCCTTGATGATCCGTTTTTCACTGGCAACAAATGCACCGATACCCGCCATTGCCTTGGCGAATGTTCCAAAATACACGTCTACACCATCCATTACATTTTGCACCTGGCTGGTGCCTGCTCCCGTACTTCCCATTGTGCCAAATCCATGGGCATCATCAACCAGCAGACGGAAACCATATTTCTCCTTGAATTGCAAAATTCCACTCAGGTTGCCAAGGTCACCTGGCATGCCAAATACACCCTCTGTGATCACGAGAATTCCGCCTCCCGAAGCGTCAGCCACTTTTCTCGCATGCTTGATCTGGCTTTCGAATTTTTCAAGGTCATTGTGGGGAAATACAAATCGTTTTCCAAGATGCATGCGAAGGCCATCAAGAATACAGGCATGTGATTCAGAATCATAAACAACCACATCGTGGCGATCGAGCATGGAGTCAATAATGGAAACCATCCCCATGTAACCAAAATTCAAAAGATATGCCGCCTCTTTATTTTCGAAAGCTGCAAGCTCACGCTCCAGTTGCTGATGATAATCGGTTTGACCCGACATCATCCGGGCCCCCATAGGTGCAGCCAGTCCAAACTGCTCCGATGCGTCGGCATCAGCTTTTCTGACTTCAGGATGGTTTGCAAGGCCAAGATAGTTGTTAAGACTCCACACCAAAACAGGCTTCCCTCTGAAATACATACGATTTGAAATATCTCCCTCCAGTTTAGGAAAAGAGAAATAACCATAACCTGCATCAGCATACTGGCCGAGAGGCCCCATGTTACCGGCAACTTTTTCGAAAATATCCACGTTTCTAATGAATTAAGTTTTACAAATAATGTTATTTTCCCAGACTGCAAAAGTACCAAAAAACAAATACTTTTTCACATTGATAACCGTTAGTAGCTGTTAATATTATGATTTTTCGACATAAAGTTGTAATTTTGCACCATGAAATATAAGGCCATT
>CAZVNF010000002.1:10178-61333 GCA_964628215.1 uncultured Draconibacterium sp. | reverse complement strand
ACAGAATTTTTACAACAGGCAATCGATTATTTAAAAGAAAACAACATTATGATGAATCCGGAAAACACAGAAAAACATGCACACGGTGAATGCGGATGCCCCGGCTCTATGGCCAAAGATTTTCGTTCCGAACCAATGGTAGAGGCGCATCGCGATGCGCCTCTACATATCCACGATGCGCCTATCCCTATCCACGGTGCGCCTCTACCCATTACCACCCCGTCCGAATTACGCCAATGGCCGGTTCAATTGCATTTGCTCAACCCTCAGGCTTCCTATTTTAAAAATGCGGATGTCGTGCTTGCCGCCGACTGTGCCGCCTTTGCGATGGGTAATTTCCATGCACAGTTCCTGAAGGGGAAATCACTGGCCATTGCCTGCCCGAAGCTGGACAGCAATAAAGAATCTTATATACAGAAACTATCCTCTATGATCGCCGATACAAGGATCAACTCCCTCACCGTGGTCATGATGGAAGTTCCCTGTTGCGGAGGCCTCCTACATATGGCACAAACAGCACGATCCAATGCGGGGAGGAATATCCCGATCAAACAGGCTATTGTCAGCCTGAAAGGAGAAGTAATAGAAGAAGATTGGACATAATTAAATTAATTCAATATGGAAAAAAGTATTTTCGAACACTCAAACGTGTTCAGTTTTCCCGAAAAGGTTGATTATTCATCCGAGGGGATCATCAGCAAACGTGTGATTGACCGCCCTGTTGGTACGGTAACCTTGTTCTCCTTTGACCAGGGGCAGCGTCTGAGCACCCATTCCGCTCCGTATGATGCCATGTTGCAGGTCATTGAAGGAAAAGCGGAGGTCGTCATCAGTGATGTTCCATTTATTTTAACCACCGGCGAAGCCATCATCATGCCGGCAGGAATTCCACACGCTGTGAATGCCCTGGAAAAGTTTAAGATGGTATTGACCATGATCAAAGGATAGAAGTAAAATAGTACAAATGAGCGAATTAATCAACAACTCCCAGGGCAGGAAAGACCTGCTCAAACATATGATTTTGCAACTGCATGAAGGGGTGGCTCCTGAAGCAGTGCGTGCACGCATGATCGAACTGCTCACGAAAATTCCTTACGGCGAAGTGGTTGAAGTGGAACAGGAACTGATCAGCGAAGGCCTTCCCGAGTCGGAAGTGCTCCGGCTGTGTGATATTCACAGCCAGGCACTGGAAGGGCACATCGACCTGTCAGGAATGAAAATTGTGGCACCCGGCCATCCGGTTGATACCTTTAAAAAAGAAAACCGTGAACTGGAAAGGGTCGTTAAAGAACTTCGCGGCCTTTTCGACCAGCCCGAAACAGTTATTTCCGGGCAGGAGAAAGAGAAGTATCTCAACACGGTGAAAAGTCTTTTCAATAACCTGATGGATGTGGACAAGCATTATCGCCGTAAGGAGAACCTCCTCTTTCCGTTTCTTGAGAAATATGGAATCACCGGTCCACCCAAGGTGATGTGGGGTAAACATGACGAAACCCGCGATTTACTTAAGAATGCCATCAGTGTGCTGAATATGCCCGGCGATTTTACCCCTGAAATGATGCAGATGAAGGTAGAACTTCACCTCGCCCCGGCAGCGAAAGCCATCACCGACATGATCATGAAGGAAGAGGAGATCCTGCTGCCAATGACCCTTGATAAGCTTACCGAAACAGACTGGTACGAGATTTACAGGCAAACCAATGAAATCGGCTACTGCCTGTATGATCCGAATGTAAGCTGGAAACCTCAGGGTGTGGAAATTGTGGTGGAAACCTCGGCCGAAGAGGGAACCATCAGCCTCCCCAGCGGGAAATTCACCTCCGAAGAAATTCTGGCAGTATTGAATTCCCTGCCGGTCGATATCACTTTTGTCGACCGCGAGGATAAAGTCAAATACTTCTCTCAGGGTAAAGAACGTGTTTTCGACCGCAACCGGGCCATTCTTGGCCGTGACGTTCGAATGTGCCACCCGCCTTCAAGTGTGCATGTAGTCGACCAGATCATAGGTGATTTTAAAAGTGGTGTTGCCGATAGTGCCCCTTTTTGGATCCAGATGGGTGGCAAATTCATCCACATCGAATATTTTGCCCTCCGGAATGAAAACGGAGAATACCTGGGTACCCTGGAAGTATCGCAGGATCTGACTGAAAAGAGAAAGATCAGTGGAGATCAAAGGATTTTATCGTATAAGAAATAGCAAATGAATACACCTGATTGGTTAATAAGAGAAAATGTTAAAATATCCCTGGATGCACGGCCATTGCTGGCGCAGGGAATCCATCCCCTTGAACAGGTTCAGCAGGAATGCGCCTCCCTGATGCCGGGAGAAATCTTTGAAATCATCACCCCGTTTCCGCCGGCTCCCATGATTGACAAGATGACCGCTGCCGGTTTTGAAACCTGGTCTGAAAAAGGCACTGACGAACAGTTTCACTCCTTTTTTAAAAAACCCTAGCCAAAATTTCCCTATTTCGCTACCTCGCTACTTCGCTACTTCGCTACCTCGCTACCTCGCTACCTCGCTACCTGATTCTATGCTCCCCTTCTTCCGAAAAACCCACAAATGGTTCAGCCTGGCAGCTACCTTTTTTATTCTGCTTTTTGCCGTATCAGGGATAGTTCTCAACCACCGGGAATTGCTTTCCGGAGTGGATGTGAACCGAAAGTGGCTGCCTCCGGTATACAGGTATGCCAACTGGAACCTGGCTGCGATTAAAGGCTCGGTAAAGGCAGGAGGCGACAGCATCCTGGTTTATGGAAATATCGGGGTATGGCTTACCGACAGCACTTTCAAAGTATTTCATGACCTGAATACCGGCTTTCCGGAAGGGATCGACAACCGGAAAATCAATACACTTTCATGGTCGCCGGTTTCGGGACTTTATGCGGGGACATTGTTCGGACTGTACAGGTTTCAGGGAAAATCATGGGAAAAGGTGATTTTACCGGTACACTTTCCGCGTGTGGTAAAGGTTTTGCACACAGGTGACAGTTTGCTGGTAATGACCCGTTCGAACCTGTTTTTTTCCACCAGTGCTTCCGCTTTTAATACCTTTCGGGAAATCAGGGTACCACAAGGGGATGACGATGACGGAAAGACAGGTCTGTTCAAAACACTATGGGTGGTTCACAGCGGCGAAGTTTACGGTCTGACGGGAAAATTGATTGTTGACGGAGCGGGTATTGTATTTATTTTTCTCTGCATAACAGGTTTGATCTTCTTTTTTGTGCCCTACCGCCTGAAAAAGCTCACGGATAGTATAAAGAGGTCAAAACTGAAGCTGTTCAACCGCTCTTCCCTGAAATGGCACAATATCATTGGTTCGTGGGCCATCGTGATCCTGTTGCTCAATACTGCCACCGGGATGTTCCTGCGACCGCCCCTGCTCATCCCCATTGCCGGGGAGAGGGTTTCAAAGCTGAAGTACACTGAACTGGACAGCCGGAATCCCTGGTTCGACCGGTTCAGAGATTTGCTGTATGATGAGGATCTTCACCGGTACCTCCTGGCAACCAGTGAAGGGGTGTACCATTCTGACGACAATTTTACCGGCACACTGAAATCATATAAGAATCAGCCGCCTGTAAGTGTAATGGGGATCAATGTTTTCGGGAAAACCCGGCCCGGTCACTATCTTGTAGGTTCATTCAGCGGGATCTTTGAGTGGGAAGCTGCCACCGGCCGAACGATTGATTGCATTACACAAACTGAATTTATTGAAACCGGACAGGGTGGGCCTCCTTTTGGCAATGTCACAGTGGCAGGGTTTATCCGCTGCAGCGATTCAGCCTCGGTTATTTTCGATTATGCACACGGTGCATTTGCCTTTGAAGGAAAAAATCCGTTTCCTCCGGTTCCTGCTTCTGTTGTGGAAAACAGCCCGGTTTCACTTTGGAATGCCTCCCTGGAAATCCATACAGGACGTATTTTTGAGCCAATACTCGGGCAGTTTTATATTTTGGTGGTTCCTCTCGTTGGATTGGCCACACTCTTTGTCCTTATAAGCGGGTTTTTTTCCTGGTGGCTTTCAAAACGCGGTTTTTGTCCTACCTTTGGTCCATGAAAAACATCACATTGATATTTTTTCTTGTGATCATTACCGGAACTCCGACTTTTTCGCAAAGTTTCAGCCTGGCCGATGATGCAGGGCCTCTTGCAAATGGAACAGATGTATTTCAATCCGGTCCTTCTGATACACTTCAGCTGATTACCTGGCTTCATCTTACCAATACCAGTGGAAATGCGCTCCGGGTGATGATGAAAAAGCAGGAGATCTCCATGCTTTCCGGAGGCAGCTCCTCCATTTGCTGGGCGGGTTATTGTTTCGGCCCTGAAATGATGGTTTCATCCTTTTCACTCGAAATGGCGGCCGGGGAAACCGTTTCAGGATGTTTTGGCCATTTCGGCCCAAACGGGTGCCGCGGGGTAAGCATTGTCAGGTGGGCCTTTTTTAATGAAGCCGACCCTTCCGATTCCATTAGCATCACTGTTCATTATTCCACGTATCCGACTGCTGCTGAAAGCCAGGTTATGCCGGTGTTTTCTCTCACCATGGCAGGAATGGCCCCGGCCCGTGACCAGATCATATTGCGTCACTCACTGCCACCGGGAAAGGTTGGCACCATTGAACTGCGCAGCGGAACGGGGAAACTTGTTTCAACCAGTGAAAAGGTTGTTTTATCCGGGACGGTGATATTCAAAGTCAGTGAAATCTCATCCGGACTTTATTTCTGCACGCTGGTAGTTGACGGAAAGCCCTGTCTGACAAAAAAAACGATCATTTATCATTGAAATTAAATTACCCGGATATGGCATACTACCTTAAACTTTATTTTGCAACACTGATTGTATTCTTCGCGGTGGATATGGTTTGGCTGGGAGTGATCTCCCGCGCATTTTATAAAAAACACCTTGGCTTTCTCATGGCTCCCGACATAAACTGGTATGCCGCCCTGATTTTTTATTTCCTCTTTATTCTTGGTATCCTTGTTTTCGTGGTCCTTCCCGGAATAAAGGAAAACGCGCTTCCCTTAATGCTGGTCAAAGCAGCATTTTTCGGACTGGTTACCTATGCCACCTACGATCTTACCAACCTGGCCACGGTGAAAGACTGGCCCCTGGTCATCACCATTGTTGATCTCATCTGGGGAATGGTGCTCACAACCACTGTCAGCCTGGCAGGCTTTTTTATCGGCCGATGGATGGCGTAAGAATCAATGATCCTGTAATCCTGCTGATTACACACCACCGTCAGTTCGGGACCATTGTTGCCCCCTGGGAGGTTGCCGGGGACAAACCGGGCTGGTATGTGTTGCAAAACCGGCTGAATTGGGCCCCGGTAACAGATATCAATACTGATCATGACGAATCACTTCAGAAGATGATATCTCTTGCAAACACATTCTCTGATGCTGAATTACACAGGCAATTTTCAAGGAAAAGTGTTTCAATAAACGATTTTTTGCATCGTATTCCTGAAGAAACACTTTCGAATCAAATTCGTCCTTTTATAGATCGCCAGCTGGATAAAATATTGAAACTGGCTATTGTACAGGATATTCCGGTGTATGAACATGAGAATTCAGCAAGGGTTTACCGGAAAAACCGGCTTAAGATTGAAGTCTCTCCTGCTGAACCCTGGTTTTGCTTTACCAAAACATCCACAGGCTCAAACTATGTGCTGGAACTCTACCAGCAGGAATGCAAGGTGAACATGAAATTTCACGGCAATAAAATCATATGCCGGTATCCATGCTGGTTCCTGGCCGAAAACCGGTTGCTTCATTTTCCCGATGGATTCGACGGGAAAAAAATTGAGCCCTTCCTGGTTAAAGAGAACATCCTGATTCCAGCCTCTGCGGAGAAAAAGTATTTTGAAACCTTCATCCTGAAAACGTTAAAAACCGGACAGGTAAAAGCAAGCGGATTCCAGGTTAAACCGGTTTATCCGCTGCGCGGGATGGAATTGTCGGCAGAATCCGACTGGCAGGGCAAGGCCATACTGGTGATTTATTTTCGTTACGGCGACAAACGGATCATGGCCGGAAAATCTCAAAAAGTCTTTATTGACTTGAAGATGAATAATGAAGAGGTGGTGTTTTACCGAACCGAACGGGATCCTGCCTGGGAAGCCGGAATGATTTCCCGCACGCAGTTATCTGGACTGATAAGGTATAATGAAAACACCTTTTGTTTACCCTCCCCGGGAGGTCCCGGCACAACGGATATGTACCGCCTGGTGGAGTGGCTGAATATACACACGGAAATACTCAGGGAACAGGAAATTTCAATCAGAACCGATCGTTCGCCGGTCAATTTTTTTACCGGAAAAGTTTCAGCATTTATCCGCGTGGAACCCGGAGATGACTGGTTCGATGTAAAGGCATCGGTGTTTTTCGGCGATATGGAGGTCCCGTTTGTCCAACTCAGGCAATTTATTCTGGATGGAATCCGTGAATTTCCGCTGCCGGGGGGCGAGGTAGTCGTTCTTCCGTGGGAGTGGTTCTCCCGGTATGGTGACTTACACTATTTTGCTGAAATAGTGAATAGCCATTTCAGACTTCCGCGCCATCATGTTCAAATCGTCCGGGAACTTGAAATGCCGGGAAATGATATATTATCCGCGCAATTAGCACAGCTCGATCCGGTTTGTGCAGATCCGGTTTCAGTTCCCGTCACCCTGCAGGCCGTATTGCGCCCCTACCAGGTTGAAGGTTTGCAGTGGCTGAGATTTTTGCATGACAATCAATTTGGAGGCATCCTTGCCGATGATATGGGACTCGGAAAAACCATCCAGGCGCTGGCCCTGCTGCTCTCCTGCAATATATCCCCGCAGGCAGCCTCGCTGATCGTAATGCCCGCCTCCCTGGTGCATAACTGGAGGAATGAGATCAGGCGGTTTGCCCCTTCTCTCACCGTGCTGGAACATTCCGGAATGCAACGGATGACCTCACCCGGGTTTTTTACATCTGCCAATGTGATCCTGACTACCTATGGCACCCTGCGGAACGATCTTTCGCTTTTCATGCAATACCGGTTTTATTATGTCATTCTCGATGAGAGCCAGGTGATTAAGAATCCATCGGCCCTGATCAGCCGGGCGGTGTGCCAGTTGAAATCGGAACATCGGCTGGTATTGACGGGAACTCCTATCGAAAACTCACTGACCGACCTCTGGTCGCAACTGGAATTCCTCAACCCGGGCATGCTCGGAACCCTGGCGGCCTATCAAAAACGGTATATTTCAAAATTGCCGATACCGGAATACAAGCTGCAAACCAACGCCGGCGATGAAATTATCCGGGATTCTTCCATGCTGGTTTCCGACCGGTTAAAACAGTTGGTTGCACCTTTTATTCTGCGCCGCACCAAACAGGAAGCAGAACCTGATCTGCCGCCGTTGACGATTGAAGAACTATACTGCGAGATGACCGGGGAACAGCTATCGTGCTATGAACAGGAGAAATCGGCGGTAAGAAATGAAGTCCTGCAGCAAATAGAATCCGGTAGAACCTCCGAAACCTCCCTGATGGTATTAAAAGCCCTGATCAGGTTGAGGCAAATGGCCAATCATCCCGCACTGGCCGATCCCGGGTATTCATATGGCAGCGGGAAATTTGATGAAATAATCCGTATTGCGATGACCCTCCGGGCTGAAGGCCATAAAACGCTGGTTTTCTCGTCCTTTGTCAAACATCTTCAACTGGTTGCCAGGTATTTCGATAAGGAAGAAATACCCTATTCGATACTTACCGGTGTTACAACCAAAAGAGAATCGGTGATAAAAAAATTCCAGGAAGACGATACCCACCAGTTCTTCCTCATCTCGCTTAAAGCCGGAGGTGTCGGGCTCAACCTTACCGAAGCCGGGTATGTGATGCTTCTCGACCCATGGTGGAATCCTGCCGCGGAGATGCAGGCAATCAACCGTGCCCACCGGATCGGGCAGGATAAAAAGGTGATCGTGTATAAATTCATCACAACAGGAACCATAGAAGAAAAGATGCTGGTTTTGCAGCAGAGGAAACAACTGCTTTCCGATACATTTCTGCCTTCAGGAAATCCGTTGAAAGATATGTCGAAAGAAGAAATAGAGGGGTTGTTCAGTTAAAAATATTTCATCAGGAAATGTTCGATCCCGGCTTCCGTAAACACAGGCCCTTCTTTGATAAAGCCATTCCGTTCATAAAAGGGAACCGCTTTCAATTGTGCGTGAAGATAAACCGGTTTCTCTTGTGAAATGACATCTTTCAATATTTCCTTCAAAATGATATCGCCAATCCCGCGGTTGCGGAACTGCGGCAGTACGGCAAAACGCTCCAGTTTAATGCCGTTACCGGTTTCCCGCCATCGGGCAGTGGCCAGTGGTTTGTCGGCAAGAAAAAGAAGGTAGTGATGCGATTCTTCCTCATGGTCATATTCCAGGGCAGGGTCAACACCTTGCTCTTCGACAAAAACCATTTTCCTGATGGAGAAGGCCTGATCAGCCAGTTCTTTATTATCGAAGGTGAATCGTTTTGTAGTAAACATGCAAAAATTTTTTACACGAAGAACCACGAAGGAGGCACGAAGTTCCACGAAGATTTTAATGAGGTATTGTTATTTAAGCGGCACGGGTTGCCAGCCATGATTTGTCAGATGCATCATTTCCCTGAAACCAATCGCCACAAGAATATCCGCAGTTTCATTAAACAACATGGACACCTCTGCAGGCTTGTGGGCATCGGAGCTGATCAGGACCGGAATTTTAAATTCGTGAATTTTTCGTAGTATATCCTGACCCGGAAAAAGCGAATCGCTTCTTTTTTTATACAACCCCCGGGTGTTCACCTCCACGATAACCCCGGTTTGTTTGATCAGCCCAAGGGTTTCGTTTACCAGCGCCATGTACCAGGAATCTGTTTCGCTGAAATACCTTCCCCGGTTATGCATCTTGATCTTGTCGAGGTGACCGGTGATGTCCATTTTACAGGTCGTCAGCATTTCGTTAATTTGGCGGTAATAGGCGGCAACCCCCTTTTTAATATCACCCCCGAAAAGTTGATTCAATCCGTTATCGTAGGTGGCGGGATCGGGGCCATCAATGAACCAAAGATCGGAAGGAGCTCCATTCCGAACCAGGTGGACCGAACCGATCAGGTAATCGAGCGGGTAATTTTCAAGGAAATGTGAAAAAGGATGCCCGATGCCGGGGATAAAATCGGCTTCCATCCCGAGGAAAATTTCAAATTTGGCCGGAGAATCATGGTTTTCAATGAAGGTCGGCCGATCTTTCAGGGACAAAACGGCAGCGCAATATTCACTTACCTGGTTTTCACGCAGGGCAAATGTGTTTTCAAACGGCAGAGGAGAGTGATCAGAAAAACCCAACCCTGTCAATCCGGCAGCCATGGATGCTTGAATATATTTTTCAGGATCATCTGATCCGTCACTAAAACGGGTATGTGTATGAAGGTTCTGGAACAAATCAATCTGGAATTAAATGGTGTGGTAAATTTACAATATTTATAGCTGGAATCATTTGTATGTGATCCGGTACACCTTGTCACCTTTCCGCAGGAAAGCATCCACCGGGATACTGCACCGCTCGCCTTTTATGGTTTCAGCAACGGGATTAAGATCAACATGGATCTCAGGAATGGTAATTTCGACTGACCCGGAAGTAGGGCCCTGGATGTAAATCAAGTCACCGGGCTTTAAATGTCCGGTTTCCATTTTGACTTCCGCTACTTTTAATTTTGTAAAATAGTTGGTGATTTTACCAACATATACTTTCGACTGAGTTGCCACCGAGCCATGGTGTTCAGCCCATTCACCCATTTTCCGGCCGAGGTAATAGCCGTCCCAGAATCCGCGGTTATACACTGTTTTCAGCCTTTCAGTCCACTGTTCAGCCAATTCCCGGCTGAACGTGCCTGCTAACACGGCATCAGCCGCCTCACGGTAACAGGAAACAACCGTTTTAACATATTCAGGACTCCGGCCACGGCCTTCGATCTTCATTACGGAAACCCCGGCCTTGAAAATCTGATCAAGGAACCCGATCGTACAAAGATCTTTGGGAGACATGATGTATTCATTGTCAATTTCCAGTTCGATGCCATTGTCCTTATCAGTGACATGGTAGGGTCGCCGGCAAAGCTGAACGCATGCGCCCCGGTTTGCGGAGGAGTTGTAATGGTCGAGGCTCAGGTAACATTTGCCCGAAACAGCCATGCACAATGCTCCGTGGGCAAACACTTCGATCTGAACCAGGTTTCCGCCCGGGCCGGTAATCTTATGGCGCCTGATGCCCCGCGTAATGGCGGCGACCTGTTCAAGCGACAGCTCCCTTGCCGTAACCATTACATCGGCAACCCCCGACCAGTATTTCACCGCCTCCAGGTTGGTGATGTTGGTTTGCGTTGACATATGCACAGGCATTTCCACCGAACGTGCATATTGAATTACAGCATGATCGGAGGCAATAATGGCATTGATTCCGTTTTTCTTTGCTGAATTAATGATCCGTTTCATCTCCTTAACCTCTCCGTCAAAAATAACGGTATTCATGGTGAGGTAGGATTTAACGTTGTTTTTTCGGCAAATCCGGGAGATCTTAACGAGGTCGTGCAAGGTGAAATTCACCGACGAACGGGCGCGCATATTGAGCACTCCGACCCCGAAATATACGGAATCGGCACCAGCTTCAATGGCTGCCATCAACGATTCCCACGAACCCACCGGAGCAGTTATTTCTATTTTTCGCAAAAGTTGTTTTTTGCAAAGGTATGAAATGTGGGGGAAATGGGGGAAGGGGTAAACAGGTAAAGGGTGGACGGGTGGACAAGTGGACGGGTGGACAGGTGGACGGGTGGACTGAAGGGTTGTCAGGGGTTGAGCCAGTTTTCGATCATTTTCTGACCTGCAGGGGTCATTATTGATTCAGGATGAAACTGGACCCCGCAGATGGGAAGGGTTTTATGGGCTATGGCCATGAGGGTGCCATCGTTGGTGATGGCAAGGGTTTCAAGACATGATGGGAGGGTTGCCGGGTCAACTGCCCAGGAGTGATAAAGCCCGACAGGGCTTTCCCGGGGAATTCCGCGAAACAAAGCATGGGTTGGGTTTACAATCTGCAATGCTCTTGGCTGGCCATGAACAACCGCAGGCAGATTGAAAAGTGATCCGCCAAAATGGATGGCAATGGCCTGCATCCCCAGGCAAACGCCAAATACGGGAATTTTCCGCCCCCCTTCATTGCCGATTTTTTCAACAGTGTCAAGGATATCAAACATGGCAGTACTTTCTTCCGGCAGTCCGGGTCCCGGAGAAAAAATGATCTGATCGTACTGATGAAGCTCGCTGATGTTCAGGCATTCCGGGGTGATGATTTTAACATTATCTTTGCCTGCCAGGCGCAATAATTCAACCAGGTTCCAGGTAAAAGAATCGTGATTATCCAGTAATAATATACTCATTCCCGATTGAGAGTTTAAATAATTTTCATAAAAAATGTTCATAAGCCGTCCTGAAATCATCGATAAAATTAATCATTTTTCAGGGCAAAATACGCCTTTTTTATTTGCGATTGATTTTTCCGGTGAAAAAGGATTTGTATTATCGCTGGAAGAGGCTGAAAAATATGGATTATCCTATGATTTTTCAGGACTGAAAAACACGGTGGAAAACGGGGTTGCTGAGAAGCTGAAATTCGAGTTATTTCCGGTTTCTTTTGAAATGTATAAAAATGCCTTTGAAAAAGTCAGTTATCATTTAAAAAGAGGAGATACGTACCTGCTGAACCTGACTTTCCCGACGGCATTGCAATCGAATTTTTCCCTTGAGGAGATCTTTGCGATAAGTCAGGCCCCATTCAGGCTTTTTGTACCAGGTCATTTTATTGTTTTTTCCCCTGAGCCTTTTGTCCGTATTGCCGGTTCCCGTATTTCCTGCTGCCCGATGAAAGGAACCATTGACGCATCTCTGCCAGGGGCTGAACAACAGCTCCTTTCCGATGAAAAAGAGTATTATGAACACAACACCATTGTTGATCTTATCCGCAACGACCTGGCCATGGTGTCAACCAATGTACAGGTTACCAGGTTCAGGTATGTTGACCGGATACATACACACCGGGGAGATCTGCTTCAGATGAGTTCCGAAATTTGCGGCGATCTGCCGGCGGATTACCGTTTACGGTTGGGTGAAATCCTTTTTAAAATGCTGCCGGCTGGTTCCGTGACTGGCGCTCCCAAAGAAAAAACGGTGGAAATCATCCGGTCAGCAGAATCATACGATCGTGGCTTTTACACGGGTATTTTTGGCTTTTTTGACGGTCAGTCACTTGTTTCCGCCGTTTCCATACGTTTTATTGAACAAATTAACGGGGGACTGGTGTTTAAAAGTGGCGGGGGAATAACCGCATTGAGCCAGGTTGAAAGTGAATATCTGGAAATGCTAAAAAAGATATATGTCCCGGTTCTTTGAAACCATACGGATTGATGACGGGGTGCCGCTGAATCTCGCATGGCATGAACAGCGTATGGAAAAAACCATGGCAGAATTCCGGACCGTGAACAAGCGGATTCGCCTGATGGATTTACTGACAATCCCACCTGATTTTTCGACAGGGATAGTCAGGTGCAATGTTATTTACAGCAGGGAAATAGAAGATGTTGTATTCAAACCGTATTTTAAAAAGATCATCCGGTCGTTAAAACTGGTTCACAACGATATGTTGGATTATCATGTGAAATATACCGACCGCACCACGCTCGAAATATTGCTTGCTGGCAAGGGAGATTGTGATGAGGTGCTTATTGTTAAACATGGTCTGATCACAGACACCTCCATGTCAAATATCATTTTCTTCGATGGAATAAACTGGTATACCCCGGCCCGGCCCCTGCTTAACGGAACCTGCCGGGAGCGGTTGCTGTGCGAAGGAACTCTGAAAGCAATTGATATACGGGTCACAGACCTTCATCAATTTACAGGTTGTAAGCTGATCAACGCGATGCGTTTTCCGGAAGAGGAGAAAACGATCATGATTTCCAACATAGTTGCCTGATTGCATGTGCCAATCGGTTTTTCTTTGTATTTTTATCCGCAAATCCGTCATCGTAAAGCGCTAACCTTAAAAAAAAACCAATGATTTTAATTAGAACGTTCATGATTTTCCTGTTTCTGGCAGTTTCAACCCTTGTTTCAGCCCAGGAGGAAGAAGTAGTAAATACCTCAGAATCCGGGGGCGAATTACAAAAACAGGAAGCGTCACTGCAGGTTTCAAGTAAATTTGATTTTGTACCCGGTGAACAGGTTTTGTTCTTTGATGATTTTTCGGATGTGAATACCGGGGATTTTCCGGGAAGGTGGAACACCAATGGCAGCGGTGAAGTGGTAACCCTGGGGGGCATCCCGGGGAAATGGCTAGGAATGAAAACGGGAGGAGCATTCTACCCTGAAACCAGGAAGGTGTTCCCCGATAATTTTACCATTGAATTCGACCTTGTGGCTGCATTTGAATCAGAACCGGGTTGCATTGATGTGGCCATGTATAAATCGGTTCCGGATGAAGCGATTGACGGGCTTGTGCCGGGTGAAGGAGGAGGTACTGTAAGGCTTGAAGGTCATACCATGTCGATATTCAACTGGAAAGAGGGCAATTATGCCGGCATTGAGAATTTTGTGAATAGTGAGTATTATTTTGAACACAAAAACAAACCCATACGGATTTCGATATCGGTACAGAAGCAACGGCTGAGATTGTATGTTGATGCAGCCAAAATATTTGATGTGCCCAGGTTTTTTCAGCCGGATATGCTGCTCGACCGGGTACGGATTGGATTGTCATCCTGCGAAATGGAGGGATATACTCCATATATCTGTAATTTTCGCATTGCAGTCGGGGCTCCGGATATGCGCAATAAGTTGATCACAGAGGGGAAAATGGTTACCCGCGGCATTACATTCGACTCCGGATCCGACAGGATCAAGGCAGAATCAAATGGAACACTGAAGGAAATTGCAGGAATTTTAAAAGACAATCCTGCCGTCAAAGTAAAAATAATTGGCCATACCGACAGCGATGGGGATGATGTGTCAAACATGGCCCTTTCCAAAAAAAGAGCAGCAGCCGTCAAAACTGCATTGAAAGATCAGTATGGAATTGACGGGGCACGCATGGAAACTGATGGAAAAGGGGAATCCCAGGCGGTTTCTCCCAACACGACGCCTGAAGGCAAGGCAAATAACCGCCGGGTGGAACTGATAAAGCTATGAGAATCTCTCTTGTGTATTTATTGTTTTTGACGATTGGAATCGCCGGACTGTCGGGATGCACTTCCGAAAATAAGGAGCTGAAACAGGATGCCCGAAGAATTGCTTCGGCCATGTGTAATAACCTGTATGCCATGAAAAAACTGAAAATGGCAAATCCTGCGGATTCAGTGGGGATAAAAAAAATCCAGGCGGAGGTTAAAGAGATTCAGGCGGATATGGCGATCCTTTACACGGATTTTAACACGAAGTATGCGGAAAAAGCTAAAACTGATGAATTCAACCGGGAATTCCGCAAATACCTGAATGAATCGATGCTCGATTGCAAGTCGCTTTCAACCGAAGAACGGGAAATGTTCAGCCGGAGTTTGAAATAGTTCCTATTTTACCAGTTTGATCTGCAGTTCTTTCAACTGTTCTTCTTTAATTGAAGAAGGAGAATCGATCATCACATCCCGGCCGGAGTTATTCTTTGGGAAGGCAATGTAATCACGGATGGAGTCACCTCCTCCAAAGATGGTCGACCACCGGTCGAAACCAAAAGCAATGCCCCCGTGAGGCGGTGCGCCAAATTCAAAGGCATTCATCAGAAATCCAAACTGATCGAGGGCTTCCTCATCAGAAAAACCAAGAACGGAGAACATCTTTTTCTGCAAATCCTTGTTATGGATACGGATGGAACCACCGCCGATCTCGGTACCATTGATCACCAGGTCGTATGCATTGGCGCGTACAGCTCCTGCATCAGAGTCAAGCAGGTGAATGTCCTCCGGTTTCGGTGAGGTGAACGGATGATGTTTTGCATAAAAACGGCGGGTCTCTTCATCCCATTCAAGTAGCGGAAAATCAATCACCCACAATGGCTTGAAAGTGCCTGCCTGCATCAGGTTCATCCGTTTACCCATTTCAAGACGAAGCGTTCCGAGGGCGGTACGGGTTTTTTCCTCTTTACCGGCAAGGATAAGAATAAGGTCGCCGGGCACTGCGTTGAATTTTTCCAGGATACTCACCAAATCTTCCGGTGCGAAAAATTTATCCACCGAGGATTTTGCAACGCCATCAGGGCCATATTTGATATATACCAGCCCGGAAGCGCCAACCTGCGGTTTTTTCACAAAATCGGTCAGTTCATCCAGCTGTTTGCGGGAGTATTCACTGCAACCTGTGGCATTGATTCCTGCAACCAGTTCTGCATCATCAAACACTTTGAAGTTTTTACCTTTCACCAGTTCATTCAGTTCGGTGAAAGTCATCCCGAAACGGATATCGGGTTTGTCGGAACCGTAAAGCTTCATGGCCTCATCATACGACATCCTTGGAAAATCGCCCATATCGAGGTTCAAAACCGATTTAAACAAGTGTTTGGCGAGACCTTCAAATGTGTTGAGAATGTCTTCCTGGGTAACAAAGGCCATTTCGCAGTCGATCTGGGTGAATTCCGGCTGGCGGTCGGCACGGAGGTCTTCATCGCGGAAACAGCGTACGATCTGGAAATAGCGGTCAAAGCCGGCCACCATCAATAGTTGTTTAAAGGTTTGCGGCGATTGGGGCAGTGCATAAAACTGTCCCGGGTTCATGCGGGAGGGCACTACGAAATCACGCGCCCCTTCCGGCGTGGATTTGATCATGTATGGAGTCTCTATCTCCAGGAATTGCTGGTTGTTAAGGTAATTCCGGGTTTCGATGCCCATTCTGTGGCGCAGTTCCAGGTTTCTCCGGTTCACGCTGCGGCGCAAGTCGAGGTAACGGTATTTCATGCGGAGCTCTTCGCCGCCATCGGTATTGTCTTCGATGGTGAAGGGAGGGGTTTTAGATACATTAAGTACGGTGAAACTGTCCACAAGTATTTCAATATCGCCGGTTGACAGTTTTGGGTTCTTGTTGCTTCGTTCAGCCACTTTACCATGAGCCGAGATCACAAATTCGCGGCCCAGTTTTCGGGCCTCCATGCATAATGCGCTGTTCACCTCAAGGTTGAAAACAAGCTGGGTAATTCCATACCGGTCGCGCAGGTCGATAAAAGTAAGGCCTCCCATGTCGCGTGAGCGCTGGAGCCATCCGGATAAGGTTACTTCAAGGCCGGCATGGGCCATGCTGAGTTCACCGCAGGTATGTGTTCGGAGCATTTTTTCTGATTTTAATGGGGTGCAAAGGTAGAAAGAAAGAACCAATTTTAATTCACGAATGACGAATGACGAATGACGAATGAAAAGATTGCATGGAGGCTGAAAAAAAACAAGGTTTTTTATGGTTTTTTGCAAATAGATACTGCTTATGCACCTGAATTTTGATTTTTTGCAATCCCTGGTTTAGACCAGAGGCGTATTTTGAGTTTTATACCATTTATTTCATCCCTGGAGCGATAATCAGTTTTTTAGAACCCGGATCATGGGTTAATTTCGTTGTTGCCGTAGGTTACCTTATCCCCTCGGAGGAAAGATCTGCATGAAAACGATTCTTATTACAGGAGCTACTTCAGGAATTGGCCTGTTTACCGCAAATCAGCTTCACCTCAATGGCATTAAAGTTTTTGGTACAAGCCGGACCCCTGAGAAATTCAGCAACAGATTCCCCTTTGAACTGGTTGAACTGGACATAACTTCAGAAGCGTCTGTTGCAAGATGCGTGGATACTGTTTTATCTGCGTCAAAAACGATTGATGCCCTCATCAACAATGCCGGAATCGCTGTTTGCGGCTCGGCGGAGGAGACTTCCCTGGAACAGGCATACAGGCAGGTTGAAACAAATTTCTGGGGAGCAGTAAAAATGACCCGGGAAATGCTGCCCGTCATGCGGCGTCAGCGTTCAGGTACGATCATTACCATCGGTTCTCTTGCCGGACTGATGGGGGTTCCGTTTCAAAGTTATTACTCTGCCTCAAAACATGCGCTGGAAGGGTATTTTAAATCGCTGAGAATTGAAGTCCGCACGTTCAATATTAAAGTATCCATGGTTGAACCCGGGTTTTTCAGAACCAACCTTCACAACTCCTTTGAATTTGCTGAAGGTACAAATGAGGATTATGACCGGATAAGAAAGAACACGTTACAGGTTTTTTCAAACTCCATCGAAAAGGCGGATAATCCCGATTTGGTTGCTCAGGTTGTTCTGAAAATACTGAATTCGAAAAACCCGGGTTTCAGCTACCGGATCGGGAAAAATTCATGGATAGCTCCTAATTTGCAGTTCCTGTGGTATAATTTATTTGAGTTTGGACTCAGGTCAACCTTTAAGTTGTGAAATTCAGTTGTTACAGCAAGGCTTTACCCCCTGATTTTCAAAAGCTGGTCTTTCAGGGATTTATGAAAAGGATCATTTATCTTTTCCTATGTGTAGAACCTTTCCTTTACTGTTCCGGGCAGGAACCGGATACGATTGATCTGACAATTCCCATCGATTATTCTGCAGAAATATACAAACACAAAAGAATACCCGGTAACTCCGTCTATATCGAACTGGCAGGGCATTTGAATGTTGTTTCCATTAATTATGAAAAAGTGTTTTATAAAGTCCGGGATTTTTATCTTACCGGCAGAGTCGGACTCGGATATATTCCCCCTACAGTTAACACGCTTACTGTGCCCGTGTTAGCAAATGGAATATACCGGGTATCTGATGTTTTGTTTCTTGAACTGGGTTTCGGCCTGAGTGTTACATATACTTTCTGGTCAGATATTACCACAAGGGAGGAGCCGTATACCCTCTCCACAGTGCCGGTAAGCGGTCATTTTATGGATATCCTGCTTGCGGGACACGCAGGGATCCGGGTTCAGAAAAAAAACGGGTTTCTGTTCCGGTTCGGATTTACACCACTGTATGAACTTACCGATATTCTTGAAAACAGAACCGTGTACATGCAACTCGACATCACAGAAGCGTTCCTCCCATGGGTAGGCATGAGTTTTGGGTATAGTTTTTAAGAAAACAGTAAACTATACGAATACAGAGAGGATCAATTAAGTATATTTGTTTGATATTTGAATCGTCCTCGTCCTTCCAAATTCTAAACACCTTATCCATGAAAACATCCCTGCCTTTTTACCTGCTGGTTATTGCTTTCTTACTTGTGTCATTTACTGGAAAATCTCAATGGAGTACCAACCCGGCGGTAAATAATGTAATCAACAACCTTTCAGGAGAACAGGCCATTCCCAAGATTGCCACCTGTACGAATGGCGACAGCTACATCGGTTTTTTCTCCAATGAAGGAGGAAATTATAATGTGAGGTTGCAGAGGCTCGATGCCCTGGGTAATATTTTGTGGGCTCCCAACGGGATACTGATCAGTGCTCATGCACAGCAGACCTGGCTTACCGACTGGGACATGACCTGTGATGCGGCAAACCACGCCATTCTTACATTCAACGATATCCGTACCGGGAATACAAATGTGGTGGCTTACCGCATTTCGCCTTCAGGAACTTTTGTGTGGGGTGTCGATGGACTATTGCTGTCGAACAGTTCAGCTTTCAACGCGGCACCGAAAGTGGTCGCCACGAACGCCGGAAATATCGTAGTAGCGTGGGCAGCCGACAATGTCATCATCATGCAGAGGATCAGTCCGGCCGGCACTCTCCAATGGGGTCCCAATGGGATCACCCTGAGTTCGGCCAACCGGCTCAACTGGCCGCAGCTCCTCCCGGCAGGCGCCGACGAAGTGATCCTGAAGTATTTTGACGACAGCGGACCGGTAAATGCCCCAACCCGGCATGTTTATGCCCAGCGATACAGTGCTGCCGGCACCGCAATCTGGAGCAGTGCTGCTCCCATTTCCCTTGCCGGTGGAATTTCAGCCTGGACGCAGATATTCCCGTTCATCAATGACGGCAGCGACGGTTTTTTTATTGCCTGGCACGACGACCGGGATAACAACCAGCGGGCGAGCGTTTTTGTGCAGCATGTCAGCAGCAACGGTACCGTGCTTTATCCGGCCAATGGGGTGGAGGCTTCCAATGCCTCCAGCATGAACCACTATTATCCGCAACTCGCCCTTCCTCCGGGGTCAACCGATGTTTTCGTGTACTGGAATGAGATGAACAGCCTGCAAAGCCAGTGGGGGATCTGGGGGCAGAAAATCAATTCAGCCGGGGCAGTTCAATGGGGAGGCAGCGGGATGACCTTCATTCCACTTTCAACCACTAATGTTTATCCTTATGAGGCCAGGAACAGTCCAACCGATATGATCCTGGTATATGAAGAATATTCGGATGCAATTAACGGCATGATCAAAGCCATGCGCATTTCTACTTCCGGAGCCATGCTCTGGACCCCTGAACATAAGGATATTTGCACGGTTTCTTCCCAGAAAGTTCACCCGGTAGTCAACGAATTCGGAAACAACCAGTGGATTGCCGTATGGGAGGATAACCGCATCGGGAATGTCGATATTTATGCACAGAATATCCAGCTTGACGGCAGTCTCGGACCGGCCTTTTCCGGAACCATCTCCGGCACAATCACCCTCAACGGCGGTACCGGCAATGTTACCCAGGTGGTTGTTCAGGCAGGGAGTAATTCTACCAGCCCCGATGCCACAGGTCATTACTCGATGATTGTCCCTTCCGGAACATCATACACAGTTACAGCCAGTCTGGCTGGCTATATTACGGCATCACAGGCAAATGTTGCCGTAGTTACCAACCAGGTTTCTACCGTGAATCTTACACTGATACCGGTGCCCATGGGGTATATTGCCGGAACGGTGACCCTTGTCGGCGGAATGGGAATCATGACCAGTGTAGTGGTTACCGCCGGGGTCAGCACTACCCATCCCGACCAGTTCGGGAATTATACGCTGCAGGTGTCACCCGGAACCTATAATGTAATTGCTTCACTGGCTGCCTACATACCCGACACGGTATACAATGTCTCTGTTGCAAACCAGCAAACCATTAACGGGGTCAACCTCATCCTTAACCTGGCTCCGACAAATGGCCTGATGACCGGGACTGTAACGCTGAACGGGGGAACGGGAAATGTAACCCAGGTTGTGGTGAGTGCAGGAGGAGGTGTTGCCACCACCAATCCGGATGCAAGCGGATTCTACACGCTTGACCTTGTGGCAGGTAATTACGATGTTACTGCCAGTCTGAGCGGATATGGCACCCAGATGCTTATCGGGGTGCCCGTGGTGGTTAACCAGACAACGGCGAATGTGAACTTCACCCTGGTCCCCGTGGCCAGTTCAGGGTACATCCAGGGGCATGTTGCCATTACAGGCGAACCGGCGGATGTAACCCTTGCCAGCGTTACTGCCGGAAGTTATGCCACCCATCCGGATGCGGCAGGTAATTACAGTCTTACCGTTCCGGCCGGCAACTATACCGTAACGGCAACCCATGTGTATACAACCTCACAAACCATCAGCAATGTGATGGTCACATCAGGAATGGCTACCACCGGGGTCGACTTCATTCTTACTGTGAACAGGGCCGATATGATCGTAAAGGCAAAAAACCAGTATGGAACGTTGCTGAACAATGTAGAGGTGGTGATCCAGGGCCCGGAAGGCCCCTATACCGGCACCATCACCAGCGATTCTCTCGTTTTTTCCCATGTCCCCTATGGAACATATGATGGGTCAGCTACCTACGGCGGGATGTTCCCTACATTATCCAATGCCGCAATCGGAGCCGGAAACCATCTCCTTCAGTTTAACTTTGTTATTACCGGCATAATTGAGAAAAACAATGCCCCGACACTCCGGGTGAACCCGAACCCTGCCGGTACTGACAGCAGGGTGCAATTCACATTGACCGCTTCCGGAAAATGGACGCTGGATTTTATTGATGCGCATGGCCGCAGAATTTCCGGATTAACCATGAACAGGGAGGCAGGAAACTATCAGCTGTCAATAAAGGAAGTTACAGGGAACATTGAACTGCCGGGAGGGGTTTATTGCCTTCGCTTATCCGGGGAGGGCGGACTTTCAGCAATATGCAGAATGATGATCATCGAACCATAATATATTCAATTCAATGAGAAAGGGATTTTTTTTGTTTTTTGTTTTCCTGGCACTTTCTGAAATAGCTGCCCAGCCTTATTTCCAGGGAGGTTCCTTGCTGAAAGCTGGAGCAAATTACAGACTTTATCCCGGTAAGTCAGCTCAAACTGAAGTTTTTATCGTGAAAAGCCCGCTGGATCAGAATATACTTTTTGCCGGCTGTAATACCATTAATTTTGTGCCTTTTTTCATCAGCGAAGGGATTTATACCACCACCAACGGAGGCCTTACCTGGCAGGGGAATGACACCTGTACGGGAGAACCCATTGCATTTCACGGCGGGGATCCGGGGATCACGATCGATAAAAATGGCACATTTATCATTACCAGGCTGGGCAGGGAGCCTTTTGCCGGATTGTACTCTCACTATTCTTTTGATCAGGGTCAAACCTGGTCGTACCAGAAAGTAATCTCAACCGATGACCTGGAGAGAGCCTCTGTGACTACAGATGCCAACCCGGCCAGTCCATACTTTGGCCGAACCTACGCCGCCTGGGTGAAATTCGCACTTCCATTTCCAATGATGTACGCTTACACTGACGATGGCGCCCGGTCGTGGACCTCACCTGAACAGGTGAATAATCCAACCCGCAGGTGTGCCGGCGGCGATCTGGCCTTGGGGCCGGAAGGAGTGGTTTACCTGTGCTGGGCGGGGGTTACTGATACTTCTCCTTTCAAAGAGATCCAGGTGGGATTTGCTGCCTCATCAAACGGGGGTGCGGATTGGCATGTAACTGAAAATGCATTCAGTGTAAACGGAATTACCGGTATTCTGGCCAATAAAAACAATATCAGGGTTAACGGCCTTCCTTGCATGGCTGTTGACACCACAAACGGGCCGCGCCGGGGATGGATCTATATTGTTACCGGGCAGAAAGACCTGGCACCTGCCGGCAGCGATCCTGACATTATAATGTACCGTTCCGAAGATGGCGGATTAACCTGGTCGGCCGGGATCAGGGTGAACCAGGATGCTGTAAACAATGGAAAGACCCAGTATTTCTCTAATATTCATTTAGACAGGTTTGGTGCGGTAAATATCATTTTTTATGATGACCGGTCCACCACCAGCGATTCAACAGGTGTTTTTCTTGCCCGGTCGATGGATGGAGGGGACCATTGGAAAGAGTACGAAATCAGCGATCACCATTTTAAACCTGCTCCAATTGGCGGACTGGGCCAGGGGTACCAGGGCGACATCATTGACCTTACATCTACCGATTCAAAGATATGGCCTGTGTGGATGGATAACTCCTCAGGGATATACCAGATATGGACCGCTCCAATTGATTTTTCGAGTTTGAACGGGGTTGACGATCCTGGCATGCAATCTGGATTTAATGGATTATCACGAAACTTTCCAAACCCGTTCAACACGGAAACGACAATCAGTTACCGGATTACTTCTCCTGGTTTTGTGTCTTTAAAGGTATTTGATACGTTTGGGATTCTCCTCGCAGAACTCGTGAAAGAAAATCAACCCCCCGGCTATTATGAAGTGAAATTCAACCCTGACATATGGATTTTACCAAAGCCTGCAAGCGGCGTGTTTTTTTATCGATTAACCCTGAACGAAAGATCAGAAGCCGGGAAGATGGTTTATTTTAAATGACCGGCGATCCCGACCTATTCTTTGGAAGTTTACCCTGGGTTGTTAAATTCATTTATTCGTAGTCTAAGGCAAGAAATACAATGCGTTGCATAATGTGTGAATTATGTAAATATTTTATGTAATTATGTAAATGTTTTGGAAAATCCCGTTGTATCTTTGTACTATGTCTTCTTGATTGTATTTGGTATTATAATCAACCACACCTAATACCCAACGCCATGTACACCAACTTTACAAGTCTGTTTTTCCTGTTCTTTATGCTCACAGTCAGCTACGGCAATTGCCAGGTTGCTGTAAATACTGATGGCAGCCAGCCTGATCCTTCAGCCATGCTGGATATTAAATCGGCGACAAAGGGATTTCTGCCGCCGCGTGTTATCCTCACTTCACTCACTTCAGCCAACCCGGTAACAAATCCTGCCATCGGGTTGCTTGTTTTTAACAAGGTCACAACGGGGACTTCACCAAACGACATTCATACGGGTTATTATTTCTGGAATGGCGGGAAGTGGGTTCCCACATCTACCCCCCAGGGGAGTAATTTCGGGGACATGCTTTATTGGAATAACATTCAATGGGAGAAAATCCCCGTGGGTACAAACGGACAAGTGCTGACCCTGGTTAATGGAGTACCTGCCTGGGGGCAGTTGTCTGCGCAAATGCCTTCATTAGTTACGCTCAATGCAACCGTAATTACAAATATTTCTGCAGTCTGTGGCGGAAATGTTAGCGATGGGGGAGCCATTATCACAGACAAGGGAGTTTGCTGGAGCACATGTCCAAACCCGATGATATCAGACAATAAAACCTCAGAGGGTGGGGGAGACGGGGTTTTTACAACCAATATTTTTGGGTTGGAAACCAATACCGTATATTATATCCGGGCTTTTGCCTCCACCTCGGGTGGCATTGTATATGGGAACGTGGAGAGTTTCAGAACCTGGGAGTGCGGGCTTCCGCTCACAATCAACCATACTCCGGCGGGAGGTATCGCGCCGGTTGAAAAAACAGTAATTTACGGTACGGTATCCAATATTCCCGGAGAACCACTGAAATGCTGGATTACGAGCAACCTGGGTGCCGACCACCAGGCAACCAGTGTGAATGACAGCAGTGAGGCATCTGCCGGCTGGTATTGGCAGTTTAATCGTAAGCAAGGGTATAAAAATGATGGAATAAACCGGATACCCGATCTCCCTTGGGTTAATCCTATCAATGAGAATTCTGGCTGGGGATCGTCAAACGACCCGTGTTTGCTTGAGATTGGCAATGGCTGGAGGCTTCCTTCATTTACTGAATGGAACAATGTAATTGCAGGAGGAAACTGGACAAATTGGAATGGCCCATGGAATTCTGAATTGAAGCTGCACGCCGCCGGATTTCTTAATGACAGTGACGGCATGGCCAGTAGTATGGGTCACAGGGGGGTGTATTGGAGCAGTGTTCAAAACAGCAATACTGAAGGGTGGTACCTCACATTTATCAGCGGATTGGGAAGTATGGAATATTATGACAAAGCTTTTGGATTTACGGTGCGCTGTATCAAGGAATAAAAAAAAGCCACCCATCAGGCAGCTTGATTGAAAAACGGAAATATGGCGGGTTTAATGAGTGTTATTCAAAATCAGCCAGAACCGGAACTACCGGAGCCAGGTCAAATGCTGACACCATGTCGCAGGAAACGTCTTCAAACGTAGCTTCTGACGGGGTAACAGGAACCAGGTTTGCATTTTCATTTATCAGGATCGCTTCTTCAAATGTGGCTTCCACCGGTGCGACAGGTGCAAGGATTGCCGCACTGATTAGGGTGTTATCTGTTGTTCCCGGTGCCGATACTGTTTCATTGCCGGCGAAAAGAATATTTACCTGGAGTGCGAGAATTGCTGCGATGATGACTGTTGTTGCTTTCATTTTTTGTATTGTTTATTGTTGATGCGGCAAAGATATGCCGGTTAGCCGGGGTGAAACAACATTTATCGTCTGACACGGGTTGAAACCCGATGAACGGAGGATAGAAATCGTTATAATTGTGATGGCGAATAATGCAACTGTTTGAGCGATCAACCAGAGCCAGCAAGGTCTTTCTCTCGAATGTGTTGTGGGATGGAGTTATTTGCAGTTTAGAAATTATATCTGCATTTTGAAAGATTACAACTCCCCCTTCTATAACGATCTATAAGGAACCTTCTTAAAAACATAAGAAAACATAAGAAAATATAAGGATTCTTCTCACTTTTATATGGATTCTTCAAAGCGGCTTCAAGCCTTCTTCTTGTTTTAAGGGGTAAAACGCACGTCAAATGGCTCTTTTCAAAATTCAGCAATGTTTACTTTGCCGCCACTTCATGGCTTTGTCTTTCTTTTTTCTTCAAAGTATTCTGTCATTAGATATGGAGATGGAACGGATCATTGGAATAAAGGTAGTGATTCAAGGATCAATCAGTGTTAACAACGTAATGTTTTGAAAAATCTCATCTTCTCTGATCCTTATTCTCCTGTAATAGATTAGTTCATATTGCCGCTTTAGCAGTAATTTATGGTATTTCTATTAAAGAAAAGGGTTATTTGTTAATATATTACTGCTTAGGCGGTAATATATCCCTAATAGTTTGTTTATTCAATAGAAAATGCTTATATTTGCCGCTATAAGGGTAAAAAATGGAACAGTCTCAGGAATTGGCTCAAATAATAAAAATGCATAGAAAAGCTGCCAAATTAAGTCGTGTGCAGTTGGCGGAACTTGCAGGAGTTGGAAAAACAGTGGTTTTTGATATTGAGACGGGGAAGGAATCTGTACAATTGGACACCCTGCGAAAGATTTTGAAAGTGCTGAACATCAAGATAATATTGAAGAGTCCGCTTATGGACAATTTACAAAACTCTGAAAATGAGAAGAGCTAAGGTCTATGTAAAAGGAATTGAGGCTGGAATCCTTATCGAAGAAAAGAAAAGTGAGGAATACCTGTTTGAATATCTGGATCAATACAATGGTCTTGAAGTTTCACGCACAATGCCGATAAAGGGAAAGTCCTTCAAATACAACAGCTTTCCACCATTCTTTGACGGGTTATTGCCAGAAGGAATTCAGCTTGAAGGGTTACTAAAGATTAAAAAAATTGATAAAAATGATTACTTCTCACAATTGATGGCTGTTGGAGAAGATATGGTTGGTGCTGTTACAGTTAAGGAAATTATTGAATGAACTTTTGTCCGATTACATATGCTCCCTGTGGAGATAATTTATACAGCGAGGCTGGGCTTAGACTTTTATCGCCCGACTTGAAGATGCTGAAAGAGCTTGCATACACAGCTGAAGAGCAGAGAAGAGAAGCATATAACCGTTCATCAAAGATGTCTGTTCAGGGAGTACAACCCAAGCTAAGTGCAAAATTGAGTATCAAAGACGGGGAATTTGAAATTGTTGATACAGGCGGAAAATATATCCTCAAACCCCAGCATCATCTTTATCCTGAAATGCCAGAGAATGAAGACCTGACCATGAGGCTTGCAAGTGAGATTGGCCTGGATGTGCCATTACACGGTTTGATATGGTCAAAAGATCACACGCTCACGTACTTTGTCAAGCGGTTTGACAGAAGGGGGCAGAACGATAAAGTCCCCATGGAAGATTTTGCGCAGTTGGCTGGCATGAGTCGGGATACAAAGTATGATTATAGCATGGAAAAGGTTGTAACTGTAATCGATGATTTCTGTACGTTCCCTTCGATTGAAAAAGTGACCCTGTTCAAACTTACCATCTTCAATTATTTGGTTGGCAATGAAGATATGCACCTGAAAAACTTCTCTATTATCACAGAAGATGGAAAAGTAACGCTGTCGCCATGTTACGACCTTGTCAATTCGACCATAGAATATAAGAAACAGGACGAGGAAATTGCTTTGCCTTTGAAAGGTAAAAAGAAGCACTTGACCCGCAACATTCTGGTTAACTATTTTGGCATAGAAAGATGCGAGTTAACCACAAAGAGTGTTGAGAAAGTCCTTGAGGCAATCTCCTTAAGCATTCCAAAATGGAAGGAGCTGATAGATATCAGTTTCTTATCACAAGAGATGAAAGAAAAATATCATGGTATATTGGAGACAAGGCTTAAAATTTTAAGAATACTTTAATAATCAAGCATTTTGAAGATCGGGCGGAGTATTATCCTCGTTTTTTTGAGGTATAAACGGATCAAGAGGAATTTCTGGGGGGTACAAAAAACAAAAACCCCTCAAGATCAGTGTCTTAAGGGGTTGTTTTTGTAGCCTCGATAGGAATCGAACCTATATTTAAAGTTTAGGAAACTTCCGTTCTATCCATTGAACTACGAAGCCATATGGATTTCGAATATTAAAAAACGAATGCATGTATTCGAAATCCTGTGCAAAAATAATACTTTTATTTGATATCAGCCCCATTTACACTGCCTTCGTCGGGCGTGACAAAGAACAGGGTCCCGTCAGGGTTTTCAGCCATCAGAATCATCCCCTGCGATTCAATTCCCTTTAGTTTTCTCGGGTCGAGGTTGATGAGAATGCAAACCCGTTTCCCGATGATCTCTTCCGGCTTGAAAAATTTGGCAATGCCCGAAACCACTGTGCGGTGATCGAGACCGGTATCGATCTTCAGCTTCAGCAGCTTGTCTGTTTTTGCCACCTTTTCTGCCTCCAGGATCGTGCCGGCCCGGATATCCATTTTGGAGAAATCTTCAAACCCAACCGCCTCCTTACCTGGCTTAACCGGTGCTTTGGCCTGGGCTTCTTCGTTTAAAATCCTTGTGTCCATAAGTTTTTGAACCTGTGCCTGGATGGCAGGATCTTCGATTTTTTCAAAAAGGAGTTCCGGCTGGTCAAGAACCTGCCCTGGGGTGAGCCAGTTGAGCAGCGATGCCTCTTTCCATGTATATTCAGGCAGGTTCAGTGTTTTCCTGATCTTTGCGGCAGAGAACGGGAGAAAGGGTTCAGCCACAATCGAAAGCTGTGCGCAAATCTGCAGGGAGATGTTCAGAATGGTGCCAACCCGCACCGGATCACTTGAAAACAGCTTCCACGGCTCATTGTCGGTAAGGTATTTGTTTCCAAGCCTGGCCAGGTTCATCATTTCGGCCAAAGCTTCCCGGAAACGGTAATTCTGAATACTGCCGGCAATGCGGTCGGGGAATTGCCGCATCTCTGCCAGCGCCGTTAAATCAGCGTCGGTGAATGTGGCCGGTTCAGGTACAATTCCCTCGAAATACTTGTGGGTAAGGACTATGGTACGGTTTATGAAATTCCCAAGGATCGCAACCAGCTCGCTGTTATTCCTGGTTTGGAAGTCCTTCCAGGTGAAGTCGTTATCTTTGGTTTCCGGGGCAGCCGAGGTAAGTACATACCGCAGTACATCCTGTTTGCCGGGAAAGGCTTCGAGATATTCATGCAGCCACACAGCCCAGTTTCGTGAGGTGGATATTTTGTCGCCTTCCAGGTTCAGGAATTCATTGGCAGGAACGTTTTCAGGGAGAATATAGGTCCCTTCAGCCCTGAGCATCGCCGGGAAGATGATGCAGTGAAAAACAATGTTATCCTTTCCAATAAAATGGACCAGTTTGGTTTCCGGGTCTTTCCAGTATTTTTCCCATTCAGGGGTTAATTCACGGGTGGCGGAAATGTAACCAATGGGAGCATCGAACCATACATAGAGCACTTTTCCTTCAGCTCCTTCCACCGGTACTTTCACGCCCCAGTCGAGGTCGCGGGTAACGGCACGAGGCTGCAACCCCTGGTCGATCCAGGATTTGCATTGTCCGTAAACATTGATCTTCCAGTCATCCTTATGCCCTTCGAGGATCCATTCACGCAGCCAGGGTTCATACTGGTCAAGGGGAAGAAACCAATGGCGTGTTTCGCGCAACACAGGCTTATTGCCGCTCAAAACCGATTTAGGTTCAATCAGGTCGGTTGCATTCAGTGAAGTTCCGCATTTTTCGCACTGGTCGCCGTATGCCTTTTCATAGCCGCAGTGGGGGCAGGTTCCGGTAATGTAACGATCGGCTAAAAACTGCCCGGTAGCTACATCGAAATACTGCTCCGAAACCTTTTCGATGAACTGTCCTGCATCGTACATCTTGCGGAAAAATTCAGATGCGGTTTCATGGTGTGTTTTGTTGGAAGTGCGGGAGTAGATATCGAAGGAAATGCCAAAATCTTCAAATGATTTTTTTATGATGCCGTGATATTTATCCACAATATCCTGCGGCGACACGCCCTGCTGCAGTGCCTTGATGGTAATGGGCACACCATGTTCGTCCGAACCTCCGATAAAAATAACATCCTCTTCGTTCATCCGCAGAAAACGAACATAAATATCAGCCGGTACATAAACGCCGGCAAGGTGTCCGATATGGATGGGCCCGTTGGCATAGGGCAGGGCGGAGGTAACGGTATATCGTTTAAAAACAGTTGTATCGCTCATGGGATCAGGCTCTGAAAAGGGATAAAAATGATGCGCAAAGGTATCAAACTTTTACTTAAATTTGAGCCATGATCAAACCGGCATACTTGAAAAAGGGTGATAAGATCGCCATTGTCTCTCCCGCCAGAAGCATTGCTTTTGATGAAGTGCATCCGGCCATACGGTTTTTTCAGCGGCAGGGCCTTGAGGTAGTACTTGGAAGTTATGTTTTTGGCAGACAAAATCAGTTTGCCGGATCGGATGAACAGCGTTGCCGCGATTTCCAGGTGATGCTGGATGATCCGAAGATCAGGGCCATCGTGTGTTCCCGGGGAGGATATGGTACGGTTCGCATCATTGACGACCTTGATTTTACTTTTTTTTGCGAATATCCGAAATGGATCGTCGGGTACAGTGATGTTACCGTTCTTCATTCACATATTCACCGGCAATTCGGAATAGAAACACTTCATTCCACCATGCCCATTAACATGAAGGGAGAAATGCAGGATGAAACCATGCAAACCATGGTGAATGCGCTTTTTGGCAAACGGATCACCTATTCCTATCCAAAACCCGGGTTGTCACGCGAGGGAACTGCCGAAGGTCAGCTTACCGGAGGCAACCTCTCTATCTTATACAGCCTCCTGGGTTCAGCTTCATTTCCCGATACTGCCGGGAAAATCCTGTTCCTGGAAGATGTGGATGAGTATCTTTATCATATCGACCGGATGATGATGAGCCTGAAACGGGCCGGCAAACTGGATAAATTGAAAGGATTGATTGTGGGTGGAATGACCCGGATGAATGACAATGCCATTCCGTTTGGAAAGAGTGCGAATGAGATCATTGCAGAGACGGTGAAGGATTATTTCTTTCCGGTTTGTTTTGATTTTCCGGCCGGGCACCTGGATACCAATCTTGCATTGATCATGGGAAGAAAAGTCCGGTTGAATATTGACCGGGAGGCTGAGCTCTCATTTTATTAACAATCCGTATTACCTTTCCTGATCTTTCCCGACTAACCCGTTCTATGAAGGATCGTATTGAATTGGGAAAAGCCGGGGAAGAGATGGCTGTGGAACTGCTTTCAGGGAAAGGTTACCGGATTCTTGAACGGAACTGGAGGTTTGGAAAGGAGGAGATTGACATAATTGCCCGCGATGGTCATTTTATCGTGATCGTAGAGGTGAAAACACGCTCATCCAACGCATTTGCAGAGCCGGAAGCTGCCGTGACCAAAGCAAAGCAGCGGATTCTTGTCCGTGCGGCAAATGCCTATGTGAACTATCGCCGGCAATACGGCGAAGTACGGTTCGACATAGTCACCGTGCTGATTACGGCTGAAGGAACAACGATCAACCACATTGCGGATGCGTTTTATGCAACGCTGCACTAATTATTTTCTGCCGAAATCCGCAGGAATCTCTCCCCAGAATTCAGTCTCCCATTTAATGATTTTATTGGGCCATTTGTTTTCATGCAACCATTTCACTGCACGGCCGACCAGTTCGAACAGCGCTTTATTTTTTGGGGAGACAACCAGGTTGGTGTTGATCGCTTTTTTCCGCACCCATGCAATGGCGGTGCGGGAATCGGTATAAACCGGCCAGTCACTGTTACGTTGTTTCAGGTATGCCAGTGCATGAACAATGCCCAGGAATTCACCCAGGTTGACCGTGCCCTCGGGAAAGGGGCCCATATGAAACAGTTGTGCCCCTGATTTTGTATCTACTCCGCGGTATTCGAGGATACCCGGGTTTCCTGCACAGGCAGCATCGGTGCAGATGCTGTCGGCAATGGGTTCCCCGATGAGGGGGTTTGAGCAGGTGATTTTTTTAGGGGCATTCAGCCCTTTGGTCATGTATTTACGGGGATCGTCGTTTAAGGCGCTTTTTGCGAGGTCAGGCGTTGGAAAACCTTTGTAAACAGCCCCCGTAAATCCTTCAACCTGCTTTTTACAATCGGCCCAGTTGTGATAGATTCCGGGTTTTTTTCCCTTCCATACAACGTAGCATGTGTTTTTCGGCATGGGTGCAAAAATAAGAATAATGCTAACAATGTAAGCAATGTAAGCAATGTAAACAATGAAGGCAATGTAAAAAACAAATACCTTTGCTCCTGTGAATCCGCTGAAAAAACTTGCCGGGCAAACGGCTATTTACGGGGTGTCGAGTGTGCTGGGGCGCATTCTCGGGTATGTGCTTGTTCCATTATATACAAGGGTGTTTTTACCGGGAGAATATGGAACGGTAAGTGTTTTTTATGCCTATGCCGCTTTTTTGATCGTCATCCTGACCTATGGTATGGAGACGGCCTTTTTCCGGTTTAATGAAAGCGAACACGACCGGGAGAAAGTGTTCAGCACGGGCATGATCTCATTGCTTTTTTCCTCATTGGTTTTCCTGATCCTGGCTTCAGTTTTCGCCAGGTCTGTTGCCGGCTGGATCGACTATGCCTCTCATCCCGAATATGTGCTGTGGTTTGCCTGGTTCCTGGTCCTGGATGCTCTTTCAAAGATTCCTTTTGCCAGGCTCAGGGCGCAGAACAAAGCCTTACGATTTGCAGGGATCAACCTGACCAACATCATGATCAATTTCATGTTGAACCTGTTTTTTCTTCTTTTTTGTCCCTTTGTACTCAAAAATGAGTCGTGGCATTTCCTGAAAGGGTTCATTGATTTGGTTTACCGGCCCGACTGGGGCATCGAATACATTTTTATTTCAAATCTTGTAGCCAGTTCGGTCACCCTGCTGCTGCTGCTGCCGCAATATGCGGGGATGCAATGGAAACTCGATCCGAAACTGTTGAAAACCATGTTGATCTATGCCTTTCCGTTGCTTTTTGCAGGAATGGCCGGCATGGTGAACGAGACCTTCGACCGGCTGCTTCTCCGGTACCTGCTCCCCAAAGACACGGCCGCTTACCAGGTTGGCATCTACAGTGCCTGCTATAAGATCTCCATCCTGATGACCATTTTTATCCAGGCATATAAATATGCAGCGGAACCTTTCTTTTTTGCCGCAGCCAAAGAAAAGGACGCAAAAATATTATATGCCCGGATCATGGATTATTTCATCATCGCTGTTTCTTTTATTTTCCTGGCAACCATGGTCTATCTCGACGATTTCATCCTGCGATACCTCATCGGGAAAAACTATTGGGAGGGGAAGGGGGTCATTCCGGTGCTGATGCTGGCAAATTTGTTTCTCGGCGTGTATTACAACCTCTCGATCTGGTATAAACTTACCTCCAAAACGATCTGGGGCGCCTGGCTTTCGCTGATCGGGGCGGTAATCACCCTTTCGTTGAATTTCTGGTGGATTCCCCTTGGTTCAGATCACCTGATTCACGGGTATATGGGGTCGGCATGGGCCACTTTTATCTGCTATGCGACCATGATGGTGATTTCTTACCTGGCCGGCCGGCGCTATTTTCCTGTAAAATACAACCTGGGCAGGTTCTTCGGGTATCTTGGGCTGGCAGTATTTTTATACGCGATAAGCATCTATGTGGTACCTGATGGAAAGATTCTGAGCATAATCTTTCACACCATTTTACTGGCCGCTTTTGCCGGTGTGGCATATATGGTTGAAAAGCCGCGCCTGGCAGCATCCCTGTAAATCAAGATTTTTATTACCTTTGCACCCTCACTTACAGCCATGAAGATCAGGATTGTCAACCATTCCCAACACCCTTTGCCCGCTTACGAAACCGTTGCCTCTGCAGGAATGGATTTGCGTGCGGACCTCCTTGAGGATATTGTACTTAAACCGCTGGAAAGGAGTTTAGTCCCTACAGGTTTATTTATTGAGATTCCGACAGGGTATGAGGCCCAGATAAGGCCACGCAGCGGACTGGCAATAAAACACGGGATTTCCCTGCTTAATTCACCGGGAACTATTGATGCCGATTATCGTGGTGAGATCAGAATCATCCTGGTTAATTTATCGTCGCAGGATTTTGTGATCCGCAACGGTGAACGCATTGCTCAAATGGTTATTGCGGCGCATGAAAAGGCAGAATGGGAGGAGGCGGATGAACTTGTTGAAACAGAACGGGGAGCCGGGGGATTTGGACATACGGGAACGAAGTGAGAAAGAATATCGAATATTGATTAACGAATTATGAATATCGAATGAGGGGATCAGGTAGTGTTATCGTGTTTTTGTTTTTGTTTGGGGTGATGGTTCATGCCGGGGGTATTGCTTCGGCCGGGGCTTTTGCAGAGATTAATTTGCCCGGTCAGCAAAAACAGGAAAAGAAGAAATCGAAAAAAGAACAAACCTCGCAGGCATTGGCAAACCGGGGAAATCCCGGCATGCTGATCGATGCAAAGAAGGAGGCGATTATCGGCAACAGCAAGGGAGCCCAGGATCTGTTCCGTCAATATATTGGCAGGTTCCCGGAGGATCCGGTCGGGTTTTTTGAACTTGCAAGGTTGGAGTCGGAGAAAAAGAACTTTTCCGAGGCGGTCAGGTTGTGCAGAGAAGCCACCAAACTTGACCCGGAGAACATCTGGTATTCCCTTTTTCTTGCCGAACTGTACCAGGGCATTTCACAGCCCGGCGAAGCGATCGGGATTTATGAAAAAATAATTGAAAAAAATCCGGGAAACCTGGATTACCTGTACCAGATTGCCGCGTTATATCTGCAGGTAGAGAAATTTCAGGATGCCATCCGGATTTATAATCAGATAGATGAGAATGCCGGAGTTTCGGAAGAGATCGCCCTTCAGAAGCAGAAAATATACCTGCACCTCAACGACCTGAAAGGAGCCGAAAAGGAGATCAGGAAACTGATTGCTGCTTTTCCGGATGAATCGAGGTATTATTCCATCCTGGCCGAATTTTACATGGCAAACAACATGCAGGACAAAGCCCTGGAAACCTATCAGAAAATTGCGGTGATGGATCCTGACAACGCCTATATTCATATGTCGCTGGCCGATTACTACCGAAAATCGGGCAACAAGGAAAAGGCATTCGACGAACTTAAACTCGGGTTTGCAAATCCCAACCTTGATGTGGATACAAAGGTGAATATTCTTCTTTCTTTTTATACTGTAAACCAGATATATAACGATCTTAAAGACCAGGCATTCACCCTGTCGAAAATACTGATGGAGACCCATCCCAGGGACCCAAAGGTTTTTTCCATATACGGAGATCTGCTGGTTCAGAATAAACAAATGCCGGAGGCCAGGGAGACCTTTCTGAAAGTAATTGCTCTTGACAGCAGCCGCTATGTTGTGTGGGAGCAGGTTCTCCAGCTCGATCTTCAGCTGGGCGAATATGAGCACCTGGTCACCTACAGTGCCAAAGCCATTGAATTATTTCCGGATCAACCCCTTCCTTTTCTGTTTTCAGGATTGGGAAACCTCCAGTTAAAGAAGAACGAAGCCGCCCTGAAGGCGCTTGCATCGGGGGCAAACCTGGTGGTTGACGACAATGACCTGCTGGCCCAGTTTTACATGTACCAGGGCGATGCCCTCCATGGAATGAAAAAAGACCAGGATGCGTTTGCAGCCTACGACCGTTCGATAAGTATGAAAAATGACAATGCCTATGTGCTGAACAATTATGCCTACTATCTTTCCCTGGAAGGCAATGAACTCGACAAGGCGGAAAAAATGGCGAAAAAAGCTGTATCACTTGATCCGGAGAATGATTCATTTCAGGATACGTATGGATGGGTCCTGTTTAAACAGAAAAAATACAAAGAGGCAGCCGAGTGGATTTTAAAGGCAGTTCAAAGCAAAGGGGAACCGAGTGCCGAAGTGCTGGAACATTATGGTGATGTGCTGTATAAGCTCGGGGATACTTCGGGGGCTCTCGATTATTGGCTTAAAGCCAGGCAAAAGGGAACCGGATCGGAGTTCCTCGACAAAAAAATAAACGAAAAAAAATACTGCCAATAGGTTAAAATGGGTTGTTTTCACAAACTTTTCCGGTATCAGGCTTTATTGCTTGCGCCACTTTTTTTTCTCATATCCTGCAGCCCTTCACGCAAGGTGATGAAAGCCCCCATCAAGGAAGAGGGTGCCGATTATTTATTTGCACGGCTGAAGGAAAAGGAGCTGAAATTCGATTGGTTTTCAGCGAAATTTTCAGCAGAATATTCCAACAAGGGAAAGGAAACTTCATTCAACGGCCAGATACGCATTCGGAAAGACAGCCTGATATGGATATCATTAACCCCGATGCTGGGTATTGAAGCGGTGAGGCTGATGATTTCCCAGGATTCAGTTAAAATGATCAACCGTCTCAACGATACCTATTTTCTCGGTGATTACGAATATGTAAACAGATTTCTCAATACGAATATTGACTTCGACCTGTTGCAGGCCTTTTTGCTGGGCAACGACCTGCAGTTTTATGAAGACGGAAAATTCAGGGCAACCATTGACCGGGGGGAGTACAAACTTTCCACAGGCGCCCGCGGAAAGCTCAAGAAATTTGTCAGGGGCAGCCAGGAAAACCTGAAGATCTTTATTCAAAACATATGGCTTGACCCTGATAATTTCAAGATTACCCATGCGGATGTAAAAGAGATCCGGCGCGATAACATCAAGCTGGAATCAACTTATGAGGGGTTTGAGACGATAGGAGGCCAGCTTTTTCCCCTGAATATGACCTATGTTATCCTTGCGGACAATACGATAAAAGTAAAAGCTGATTTTTCGAAGCTGGTACTCAATGTTCCATTGCAATTTCCGTTTAAAATCCCTGCCAGTTATCAGCCGGTAAAATAAAATCATTTCCGATGATCAAACAGGTGCGCTTTTTCAGCAATATGATCAACGCCAGATGGTTGCTGACAGGGCTGTTTTGTGTTCTCCTTACCTTCAGCTATGCCCAATCAGTAAAAGATAAGGAGAAATTACTGCGCACAAAACAAAAGCTGGAGGAGGAGATCCGCTATACCACCGACCTGCTGGAAAAAACCAAGAAAAATAAAGAGACTTCACTGAACAAGTTGCAGATCCTTGCAAAACAGATCAGGAACAGGGAGTCATTGATTCACGAAATAAACCGTGAACTTGTTGATGTACAGATTACCATGGCGGTTGACAGCATACAGATTTACCGGTTGTCAAAACAGCTGCGCGAACTGAAATCGGAGTATGCCCGGATGATTTGTTATGCCTACCGGACGATGAACGGGCACAACAAACTGATGTTCATTTTTTCTGCCAGGGATTTCAACCAGGCTTACCTGCGGTTGAAATATTATCAGCAGTATGCTTCATTCCGGCGGCAGCAGGCTGAACGAATCGAGACGACACAAAAGGCGATTAACGCACACCGGCAGGATCTGGAAGAGATAAAGACCCGGAAAATGAGTTTAATCCTCTCGAAACAGACTGAGAAGCAGAAACTTGACCGTGAAAAAACCGAGAAAACAAAAGCGGTTAAAGAGTTATCTTCCAGGGAAAAGCAATTGCTTGCCACGTTAAAAACAAAACAGCAGGCAGCCCAGCGACTTGAAAATGCCATAGAAAAACTGATAGCCGATGACATCAAAGCTTCAGAAGACAGGCTGAAGAAGAAAGAGACTAAGGATAAAAAACCAAATGTAAAGCCTGGAACCCCTGCAACCCCGGCCACGATGAATTTTACGGCAAAGGAAAAAGAGCTGTCCTCAACATTTTCAGCAAACCGCGGCAGGTTGCCCTGGCCATGCGACCGGGGGTTTATATCCGGCAGCTTTGGCGAACATGCCCATCCGGTGCTTGAACATGTGAAGGTGAAAAACAATGGCATAGATATCATGACAGATAAGGGATCCCCTGTTAAAGCTGTTTTTGGGGGCAGGGTTAGCCGGGTGATGTCCTTTCCAAGTCTTAACAGCGTGGTGATTATACGTCACGGAGAGTACCTTACCGTATATTCCAACCTGGATGAGGTAAGTGTTCGGGACGGACAGGAGGTTGCCGTTAAACAGGTCATCGGGAAAGTTCATCCCGGTTCCGGTGATCAGAAATCAGAACTGCATTTTGAACTTTGGCGCGGAAAAGTGATTCAGAACCCTGAAGACTGGCTCGCCGGAAAATAACAAAAGGAGAAACAAATTTTGATAAACCATCCCGGCGAATTAGCCGCCCTGCTGACCGCAGTTTTCTGGACCATCACCGCGCTTGCATTTGAAGCAGCCAGCCGTAAGATTGGTTCCATGGTTGTAAACCTGCTGCGTTTGATAGTCGGTTTCTGCTTCCTTACCTTATTCGTGTTTTTCTACAGGGGATCGCTGTTACCTCTTGATGCCACCCCGAACGCCTGGCTGTACCTCAGCCTTTCGGGGCTGATTGGATTTGTGTTTGGTGATCTTTGTCTTTTCCAGGCTTTTGTAGTGGTTGGCGCACGCATATCGATGCTCCTGATGGCCCTTGCACCTCCCATGACCGCGCTGATCGGCTGGGTTGTTCTGGGAGAAACATTGTCGTGGAAAAGCTGGATAGGCATGACCCTGACGATTACCGGCATCGCACTGGTGGTGTTGAAAAGGCATACGGCCGAAGAGAGCAACGGGGGTTTCAGGAAAGTAAAGTTCAATTATCCGCTGTGGGGAATTCTGCTCGGGCTTGGCGGTGCGGCAGGGCAGGCGGTCGGACTCATACTCAGTAAAGTAGGCATGCAGGGATATGATACTTTTGCCTCCACCCAGATCCGCGTGATTGCCGGAATTGCGGGCTTTGCTGTATTATTCACTGTGATGGGTTTGTGGAAACAATTATTCCGGGCGCTCAGCCAGCGCAAACCCATGCTGCAACTTTCTCTGGGTGCATTTTTCGGACCCTTTCTGGGAGTCTCCTTTTCACTTATTTCGATAAAATACGCCGATACAGGGATTGCATCCACCATTATGGCCATAGTTCCGGTGCTGATTATCCCGCCTTCCATGATACTTTACAAAGAAAAGGTAACATTCAAGGAAGTTTCCGGGGCTGTTCTGGCAGTATCGGGTGTGGCGATGTTCTTTCTATAGCTATTTCCTGAGGATAAGTTTGTGGGTCGTGGTTCCATTTACCGTGGTCAGCGACAGCAAATAAATGCCATCCGGAAGAAATGACAGGTCTGTTTTTTTACTCCTGTGTGAAAGGATCAACGGGTCATTCTCCCTGAAAACAATGGCATTGGCTGCATTTGAAACAAACAATGCTACCGGGCCGGGAGTCCGGGTGTCAATATCCAGGAAAAAGATTCCATTGCCCGGGTTTGGATGAATATGGATCAGAGAAACTGGCTCTTCAGCAATTCCCGTACATTTTTTAAAATTCAGGTAAACAGAATCCCGGTTCTGGCATTGCAACTTGTTTTCTGTGGTCAGCCTGACCAGGTGTGTCCCGGTTCCTCCGGAGTTAAGGGTATCGTAGGTGACGCCGGGGGTGATGTAATTCCCCGGTGTCCAGTGCCAGGAGGTGACCCCGGTCGTGTCGGCGGATAAAAGAATGGATTGCCCGGTGCAAACAGTATCGTTGGGGGTAACCGAAATTGATGCAACTGGTCGCGGGTTGATCCGGATAACTTTGTTTTTCCCCATGCTTCCATACGGACTGAACCCGGTAAGACGCAATGCGGCATTGCCGGAGACAAGGTCATTTGTTCCCGGGCTATAGCTGGTAACCAGCAGCGTGTCATTTTCAAAGAAACCATCGCCGGCAGTGGTCCATTTAATGGAATCGTACTGTTGAGCCGTGGCCTGGAGAAGCACATTCAATCCTGCACAAATGGTGTCGCCCGGACCGGGATCAACTATGGGCAGGGCAGGAGGCGGAAGTGCAATGAAGTCAACCCACACACGGTCGAGTCCGGAACCCAGGGCCAGGTCTTTCAGATAGATCCATTTAAATGTATGCTCACCGGCTGATACCGGAAATGCTGCCCTGGTCCATGGTATTTCGCCCGACCATTGCTCCTGAAGTACCCCGTCGATGGTGAACATCAGGAAGTCGTAATCCTGTTCGGAAGAAGTTCGAAAGTAAAAAGAGATGCTGTCGCTGGTCACGGAGGTATAGGTAAGGAACATCTGTGAATTCTGATAATCGGTAATCAGTCCGGATGAGGCAGAATAAATTCCTTCCCACTTGTTGAGGCTTGTAACTGTCCAGGGTTTTGTCCCTCCCGGTTGCCATGGGAATTTGGTAAAAGTATTGGTTTCCCAGTCTTCCACCACCATGCCAATCATTTCACGAAAAGACCGCCGTGCTTTATATAACCCGGAGTGGGCTGCATATATCAGATCAGATCCGCTGCCGATGGGAGTTTCGGGGCTGACAACCACCGTGAATACGGCATTCTTTGCCATTCCCGGCTGGATGTTGTCAAGCCAGGCACTGTCTGTATTCAAAGTGAGATATGGTGAAGTTGTTGAAAGCAATCCATAGGATGCAAGGCAGTCAAAATCACCGGTATTGGACGTAGGTACTACCACCTGCACCGTTTCACCAGGGTCCAACCGCCCGTTGCGGTTTCCGATCAGTGTGTCAACGATGGTGATGCCGTTTATTTTCAATGCGGGAGCGTGGGATTCAATCGCAAAATGGCTGTACCAGGCTGAATCGGCATTGGCTGCCCGAACATTGAACCGCACCACCAGGTTATCGGGAATGGTGTCGGACACTTTAAAGGTAAACCCGTTTGGCATGCCTTTCACCTCCCCGGCTGCGATTGCCTGGTAGGTTTCCATGCTGTCGGTAATTACAACATAGGGCGAAGGTGATGAAATAACTGCATTTACCCCGGTGGCCAGCTGATCGCCGATATTCTTCAGTTTGACAGAAAGGTATAAAGAATCCCCGTTATTCATGGTTGTTGTGCCGGTTCCGGTCACGGAGGCCAGGGAATCGGCATAATAGGTTACCCAGGGCTGGTTGGGATTTGGCCCCAGGAAGAATGGAGAAACGTAGGTCATGGCGCGGCCTCCGTCGTGGTTGTCGGTCCACACCGGATACACTTTCATGTTGGAGGACTGAATGCCGATGTAATCCCCGAAATAGCTGAAGGCAAGTCCCGGTATAGGTTCCGGGGTAAAGATATAATCGCTCACCTGCATGTCGGTCCAGGTATTGCCTCCATCATAGGAAGAAGAAACATACACTGCGGCACTGGCTGTATCGGCATTGCGGTCGTCATAATAGATCACGCATATGCCGCCGGTAACCTGGTCACAGGTGATCCAGGGAAGAAAGTGCTGCTTACCCAAACCCGGAGGATCCTGGTTCACCCTGCCGGGAGCTGACCATGTGGTTCCCCCGTCCGCCGACCGGATAAGGTACAGGTCAATATCCTCCCCGGTATTCACCCCGGGGTAACCTGCATTCGACCACACCAGGTAAATGGTTCCCCGGTTTGGTCCGTTGCTGTTGTCAACGGCCATGACAGGAAAGGAGCTTACACGCATGTTTTTCCCGGTCATGGATGCCCGGATGCCTTTGATGTTGCTCATGATCCGGGTTGCAGGCATGAAAATACCCCCCCCGTCGATGGATTTTGTAAACCCGATGGCGGCTTCATCCGAAGGCCAGGAGTCGTAAATGCTCCAGGCCGCATACACCTCCCCGTTCGGCCCGGTTTGAAGGTTCACCCCGTGATTCAGTTTCAGTGCATTGGCTGCCGTGCTGATGTTGAAAGGGGAACTCCATGTTAAGCCCTGGTCGTTAGACCGTACGATCTGTACCTGATTGGTATCGGCATTCCCGGGAATAAAGTTCGTCCATGCATTATAGAGGTTCCCTTTGTATGGACTGGCTTGCGAATTGTCAATACACAGGTGGTTTTTATCAAGAAGCCCGATACCAACGGTAGGGCCTTGTCCAACCTTTACCCGTTTCCAGGTTTTTCCCTGGTCTTTGCTGTAGGAAACAGCCTGTCCATAATCCCCGGTGATTCTGCCAACATACCACCAGCCATTCAACCCGATGGCAGTGGAAGGATCGCCGGCATTGTTTCCATTTACGCCGCGGGTTGAGCCGGCCCAGTTTTGACCCTCATCCAGTGAATACAGGGCATCTGCACCATAGGGGTTTTCTGCGTAACCCGAAATCCAGCTGCTCGAGTTGTTGGAATTGAGAACCACATTTTCATCACCGGGATCAATAAAGATGGAGTTTTCGCTCTGGGTGACATCTGTCTCACCGGTAACCGGGATGTCGGGGGAATTCTGGATGGGCAAGTACTGGCGCGAGATGCCTGACGGGAAGTACTCCCGGATCTGAATCCCTGTAAAACGGGCCGCCGGAACTGCAATTTTCGGATTGGCTTTCACATATCCCATCTGAACCATCCGGGACCAGTAGCCGATATTGTCCACCCGGGTGTTTACCTTACCTTTTCCTGCCAGGGTTACCTCAGGTAACATCCTGGCATTCTGAGGAAAAGCATTTCCGAAGATACACAAAAGTAATAAAACACAGGGGAAGATATTTTTTTTCATGAAGGGGTCATTTTCAAATCAGTACAAAGTTACTAAAAAACTACCCGCATCCTTTTTTCGTATATTTGCCTCCGACATTAAATTTTCTGACCGCATGACATCTGCAATTATCATATTATTAATCCTGTTTTTACTGAATGGCATATTTTCAATGGCAGAAATCGCGCTGGTTTCTGCGCGTAAATCCAAGCTTGAGCTCGATGCCCGCCGCGGCGACAAACCGGCTCAGCTGGCTCTTGACAATGCCAATGCCCCTTCGCGTATTTTATCTACCATGCAGATCGGAATCACCCTGATCGGCATTCTTACCGGGGTTTTTTCCAGTGATGAAATTACCCATGAGATGACAGCGTTGCTTCTGAATTTAGGTGTAAGCCCTAATTTAAGCCACACATTGGCTTTGGCCATTGTGGTCATCGTGGTCACTTTTGTTTCCATCCTCATCGGAGAACTCGTTCCCAAACGGATCGGGCTGATCAATCCCGAGGGAATAGCAAAAGCCACAGGTCGTCCTTTACAGCTGCTTGCCCTTGTTTTTTACCCGTTTGCCTATGTTCTTTCCAAATCAGGTGATTTAATTCTCTGGTTTTTACGCATCAAACCCTCACTTGATTCGAAGGTGACGGAGGAGGAAATCAAGGCCATGGTTCAGGAGGGAGCCGAAGACGGGGAAGTACAGGAAATCGAACAGGATATCGTTGAACGCGTGTTTCACCTGGGCGACCGGAAGGTATCCTCGCTCATGACCCACCACTCCGACCTTGAATGGATTGATATCAACGATTCTTCTGAAGTGATCAGGGAGAAAATGCGGGCGGACCTTCATTCTGTTTACCCCGTGTGCGAAGACGACCTGGACAATGTGCTGGGCGTGATTTTCATCAAAGACCTGTTTCTCGAAAACATATGCGATGCGAATTTCAATATCAAAAACCAGATCCGCCCGGCCCAGTTTGTGCACGAAACGCTTACAGCCTATGAAACCCTGGAACTTTTCAAGCAGCACAAGATCCATTACGGGCTGGTGGTTGATGAATATGGTTCCACCGTGGGGATGGTCACACTGAATGATATCCTGGAGGCCCTTGTCGGCGATTTCAATGAACCTAATCCCGATGAGCCGCAGATCAACCAGCGCGAAGACGGCTCCTGGCTTGCCGACGGGCAGATGTCATTTTATGAATTTGCCTATGAATTCAATATCCAGGGATTTGATAAGAACAAAATCAAATTCGATACCGTGGCCGGACTCGCCATGAGTATTTTAAAACATATTCCGAAACCCGGGGAAAAGTTCAGGTGGAAAGAATTTGAATTTGAAATTGTTGACCTTGACGGGAACAGGATTGACAAATTAATTATAAAAAAGATAGAGGTTTAATTAAACACCCTGACCGGTTTTCTGTCGTAGCACATGAGAAAATTTATAACGCCGGTAACGGCCATTCTCTTTTTTATTGGTTCTGTAATTTTTATTGCCCATTACCAGTCATTTCATTTTTTTCTGCCCTCCCAGCAGGTTGAATTGAGCCACGGAGTTGCTTACGGGGCCGTGCTAAAGGATTTTCTTTTCGTTCAGGAGATCACGATGCAAAAGAGATTCATCAGCCGGGTGGATCTGTATATGGCAAAATTGCCAAGCCAATATGCCAATGAGAATGTATTCGTGTTGCTCGATGAGCAGCATCGGATACTCTTTACCAAAAGGTTTTCTTCCGGTGATTTTGGCGAGGCTCTTTATTTCCCGTTCAATTTCAATAAATCATTCGACATCGGATCGGGGAGAAAGATATATGCATGTGTTTATTCACTTGATGGAGATCAGGGCAGTTATATCGGGCTTGCGAAAAAAGAAAACAGCAACCTGGGAAAACTGTTTGTGGTTACCATCGTGAACAACGACATTGTTCAGTCTTTTGAAAAGCGGCAATCGCTCGTCAATTTTACCGGGAGCATTGGGGCAAGAACGTATGAATCAGACACGAAGTTCTTTTCTTTCCTGCAGATCGTATTTTACCTTATTGTATTTGCCGTTACGATGCTGATTTTATTTGCCGGTCGTATTGCCTTGTACATCCGCAAGGCCGTGGTAATTCCGGAATATGCCTTTCTGGGTTTCGCACTGGTATTTGGCCTGGCGATGCTGATAATTACCCCGCCTTTCATGGTGCCTGATGAACCTGTCCATTTTTTCCGTTCATACCAGGTTTCAGAATTGAATATTTTCAAGGGGAAGGACGATTTCCCAAAATCACTGACAGAGTTCAGCGCCATTTGCGACAGAATGCAATTCAGCACCCACGAAAAGACCACGCGGAAAGAGATTCTTTCCCTGGGAAATATTAAGACAAATCCTTCCGTCAGGATCTCAAAAACCACCCCTGATTATACGTTTCCCTATATTCCGCAGGCAGTTGGAATTGCCATTGGAAAAATCTTCGGGCTCTCCCTGTTGTGGCTTTTTTACCTGGGAAGACTCTTTAATCTGATGGTTGCCATTGTACTGATTTTTCTTGCGATCAGGATTACCCCGGTTTTCAAATGGGTTTTCTTCCTCCTCGGGATCATGCCGATGACGTTGTTCCAGCTTGCATCCCTGTCGTATGATGCCATCACCATCGGGTTGTGTTTTCTGCTTCTTGCTACCATCCTGGATTATGCCCTCCGCGATGAAAAGTCAATTTCTTCAAGGGAAGTAGCTTTTCTGTTTATCCTTGCTCTTCTGCTGGCTTTGGCGAAGCAGCCCTACGTGATCATGGTACTTGCCTTCTTTATTATTCCTTTCAGCAGGTTCGGGTCACTAAAAAAATATCTTACCATAATTGCAGGACTGGCTTTTATCGTAGCTCTGTTTTCCATGCCCTGGACTCCGCTAAAGGCGGTTTTCAGTGAAACCAGGAGCATAAAAAGCCCTGCCTCAACACGTATGATGGCGACGACCACCCTTGTGTATTCCGGGGATGAGATACCGGGCCATCAGTTGCAACGATCCATGCTCCCATTGCTCCCCCACACCCCGGAGACCATGAATGCCGCCCAGGAGCAATCCTCACCACCGCCCGCCGCAGTGCAGGCGTCATCCCAGCCACAGCCCAATGATGCCACCCAGGTTGTTCAACAGGCGCCTGTGAATCCGATTGATCCCCAGGCCCAGAAAAACTTCATTCTGCATGATCCCCTGAGATATATAGGAATCCTGGTGAACACCCTTGAAAAATCGCTTGAGCTTTACCTGACCAGCTTTGTCGGACTTTTTGGCTGGATCGACGCGCCGTTGCCGCCTGCGATAGCTTATATGTACCTTTTATTCCTCGTTCTCTTTTCCCTTCTTGGCACTACTCATGGAAAAGTGCCGGGCCTGCCCGGGAAAAGTATCCTTTTGGGTATATTCATCCTGGGATTCGTACTGATTGAAACTGCGTTGTATGTTTATTGCAATACAGTTGGGTGCGATGCGATCACTGCAGTGCAGGGTCGTTATTTTATTGCCATCGCACCGTTGTTCTTTTTGCTTTTTTCCAATATTACATTCGTTGAATTCTTACAGGAAAAACGGCTTCCGTCAGCAAAGAAACCACCTGCTAAAAAACAGCAAAAACAACAGGTAACAATAGTAAATACGAAAGAAATATTACTGATCAAATCCATGCCGTGGCTGGCCATACTGGTTGCCCTGGTTACCCTGACCTGTTCTGTATTTATTATACTTGAACGGTTTTATGTCCTTTCGGTGTAAAACGAGGTGTTTTCTTCTGCATATTTTTATTTAAACATGTAGTTTTCAGCATCTATTGCAAAAGAAAATCGTAGTATTTGTTTCCGCACCGCAAAATTTTATACCTTTACACTCAATTTTAGCAAGGGTTTCGTCATAAGATAATCGATGATTATGACGAATATTTCTGTGTAAAAAATGTAATAAAGTATTTAAATTCAATTAATTAAAAAAACCTGCAAAATTCCGCAGGTTAAAATTTCATACAGAGAAATCAATTATAAAATTCTCATAATACCTGCAACATTAAAAAAATAGTCATGAAAAGAAACTTTTTACCCACTGCGATGATCTTGCTGATGTTGATTTTTAGTTTTTTAAACTCAAGTACAATTGCTCAGCAACCAGGGTCAAAATCACCAAACGTCAGCGCTTCACTTTCTGTACAGCCGGATATCTCAGGTTTGTGTATCGGAGCCACGGTAACGGTTCCCATACATGTTTCGGGAGACAATGTGCTTGGCATGGACATTTACCTGGAATTCGATCACAGCGTGCTCACACAGGCACCGGGGTCAGGTATTGCCAACGTTTTTCCGGGTTTTAGTGCGGTGTATAATTATGCATACAATCCTTTGTATCCCAGTGTCAGTTATCTTGGAATTCTGGGGAATGGTTTTACCGGAACTAATTTTGCCGGAGAAAAAATTATCGACCTTTTATTTATTTACCAGGGAGGAAGCACCACAATCCATTTCAGGAGGGCTCCGGACCCAACGCCCCCGGCACTTTGTAATATGCAGGATGAGTTTGGATTCTCAATTGCACCTATCACCTTCTCCGATAACGTGGTAAGCGGGTATCCTAATTTAGCGGTTGGTTCTGTCAGTGCAAATCAAACCATCTGCAGTGGATCCGTACCTGCATTATTGCTGGGCGTACCTCCTTCAAATGGAACCTTGCCGCAATACCAATGGCAGAGTTCATCGGACAACATTACTTTTAATACTATCATTGGAGCTACCGACCTCAATTACCAGCCTGCTGCATTAACAACCACTACTTATTACAGACAGTTGCAAAGTGCCTCAAATACCTGCCTTGGCTGGCTGCCAACCAATTCCGTCGGCATAACAGTAAACCCGAACCTTCCGGTGAGTGTTTCGGTTGCAGTTTCGGCCAATCCGATTTGCAGCGCAGCAGCAGTAACCTTTAGTGCAACTCCTGTAAACGGAGGAGCGACGCCGGTTTACCAATGGCAAATTGACGGATTCAATATTCCCGGGGCAACCAGCTCCGCATTTATCAATATTCCCGGTAATGGTGATATGATTTCCTGTGTGCTTAATTCAAGTGAAACATGCGTTACCGGAAATCCGGCCATCTCCAACGTTTTGACAATGATCGTTAATCCTTTCCAACCGGTTAGCGTTGCGATTTCAGCCAGTGCCTCTGCTGTTTGCGAAGGCTCCACCGTTACTTTCACGGCAGTGCCCGCGAATGGTGGTTTAACGCCAGCATTCTTATGGAAGGTGAACGGGGTAGTTTCCGGAACCAACAGTCCAACTTTTTCCTATATACCCGCCAATCTTGATTTAGTTACCTGCGAACTTACTTCCAGTGAAGCGTGTGTTACCGGTAATCCTGCTACATCCAATACGCTTGCGATGACAGTAAATCCGTTGCTTCCGGTCAGCGTGTCGATTTCAGGAACTGCCACCACCGTGTGTGCAGGCACATCTGTGACTTACACTGCTGTTCCTTCAAATGGTGGCTTAACCCCAACATACCTCTGGAAGGTGAACGGATTAGCAGCCGGTATCAATAGCCCGACCTTTACCTATGTTCCGGCGAACAACGATATAATTACCTGTGAACTTACCTCCAGCGAAACATGTGTTACCGGAAATCCGGCCACCTCCAACCCGGTTACGATGACTGTTAATCCGTTACTTGCTGTGAGCGTGACGATTTCTGCTTCCGCTAATACCGTTTGTACAGGGACTTCTGTTACCTACACCGCAATTCCAACGAATGGCGGGTTAGTGCCAGTATACCTTTGGAAGGTGAACGGATCAGCCTCCGGTTCCAACAGCCCGACCTTTGCGTATGTCCCCGTCAATAATGATGTAGTTACCTGTGAACTGACATCCGACGAAACATGCGCTTCAGGGAATCCGGCTACCTCCAACAGTCTTACAATGACAGTTAATCCATTGCTTGCAGTAAATGTCACGATTTCTGCCACTGCTTCTACGGTTTGTGCAGGCACAACGGTAACATACACTGCGGTTCCTGAAAATGGAGGCATTACCCCGGCTTATGTGTGGAAGGTGAACGGTACTGTTGCAGGTACTAACAGCCCGACTTTTTCCTACGTTCCGGCCAACCTTGATATGGTCAACTGCGAAATCACTTCAAGCGAAACGTGTGTTACCGGTAATCCTGCCACATCCAACACCCTCACCATGACTGTAAATCCATTACTTCCGGTGAGTGTGTCGATTTCGGAATCTGTGAATAATATCTGCTCTGGCATATCGGTTACCTTCACTGCTGTTCCAGCGAACGGAGGCTTAACACCCGCATATCTCTGGAAGGTAAATGGAATAGTTGCAGGAACCAACAGTCCGGCATTTTCATATGTCCCTGCCAATAATGATCTGGTAACATGCGAACTGACATCCAGTGAGACCTGTACCGATATCAATCCGGCCATCTCCAACACGATTACCATGATCGTTAATCCATTGCTGCCCGTGAGCGTGATGATCTCAACCCCTGCTACAACGGTTTGCGTTGGTTCTTCTGTTACTTTTACGGCAGTGCCGACGAATGGCGGATTGACTCCTGTATATCTGTGGAAGGTGAATGGATCAGTAGCTGGCAGCAACAGCCCCACCTTTTCCTATGTTCCGGTCAATCTTGATATGATTACCTGCGAAGTAACTTCCAGCGAACTGTGTGTTACCGGTAATCCTGCCGTTTCCAATACCCTTACTATGACGGTTAATCCAATTTTACCGGTCAGCGTAACAATTTCAGCCTCTGCCACCTCGGTATGCGGAGGCACTTTAGTGACTTATACTGCAGTAGCAATAAATGGCGGTGGAACTCCTGTTTATCAGTGGATGGTAAACGGAACAAATGCAGGGACAAACAATTCTACCTTCTCATACGTTCCTGTCAACAATGATATTATTACCTGCATGCTGACTTCCAGTGAACTTTGCGTCAGCGGAAGCCCTGCAACTTCAAATGCAGTGACTATGACAGTAGGAGCAGCGCTTGTAGTTGGATCCATTAGTGCCGACCAGTCGGTTTGTACCGGAACAGTTCCTGCACAATTAGCAGGTATTGCCCCATCAACCGGAACCTCCCCTGTTTACCAGTGGCAGAGTTCGCTGAACAACATCACCTTTACCAACATCAGCGGTGCTACGATGCAGAATTATCAGCCTGAACTTTTAGCCACAACAACCTATTTCAGACAGACCCAGGATGCATCGGGCGTTTGCGGAGGCCCGTTACCAACAAATGTAGTGACCATTGCAGTTAATCCGGTCGTACCGGTTTCCGTAACGGTAAATCCTTCTGCCAACCCGGTATGTACCGGAACCCCGGTTACCTTTACGGCACTGGCAGTCAACGAAGGCGCCACCCCATCTTATCAGTGGATGTTGAATGGTGCTCCGGTTGGAACCGACAACCCGACTTATATATTTACACCTGCCAGCAATGATATGGTCGCATGCATCCTGACCTCATCTAATCCTTGTTCAACAGGCAATCCTGCAACATCAAATACCGTTACGATGACGGTATTCCCAAATCTTTTAGTAGGTTCGATCAGTGCTGACCAGACGATCTGCTCTGGAGTGACCCCTGCCATATTAAATGGTGTGGCACCGTCAAACGGAACGGCACCGACCTACCAGTGGCAGAGTTCGATTGACAACAGTTCATTCGCCAATATCTCTGGCGCAACGATGCTGAATTACCAGCCATCTGCATTAACCGCCACCACCTATTTCAAACAGATGCAGAATGCATCGGGAACCTGCGACGGACCCTTGCCAACCAACACAGTTACCATTACGGTGAACCCCATACTGCCAGTTAGCGTTTCCATCACCGCCAATGTAAATTCAGTTTGTGCAGGAACTTCAGTAACCTATACCGCCACTCAGGTCAACGGCGGCACCACCCCTGCTTACCAATGGCTTGTGAACGGAACCGCAGTTGGAACAGATAATGCAACCTATTCTTATATCCCTGTCAACAACGATGTGATCACCTGTGTGCTTACTTCCAGCGAGGTTTGTAGCTCGGGAAATCCGGCCACCTCCAATGCAGTGACGATGATTATACACCCGATCCTGCCGGTAAGTGTATCCATTGCAGCCGATGTCAATCCGGTCTGTGCCGGTGGTACTGTTACTTATACAGCCACCCCGGTTAACGGAGGTTTTATCCCGGCTTACCAGTGGATCGTGAACGGAGCAAACGCGGGAACAGGCAGTTCAACTTTCTCATATGTTCCGGTTAACGGCGATGTTGTTACATGTACACTTACTTCAAGCGAAGCATGTAATTCAGGAAGTCCGGCTACCTCGAATGCCATTACCATGGTTGTTGAACCAGTACTTGTAGTGGGTTCCATCAGTGCCGACCAAACGATCTGTTCAGGAACTGTTCCTGCCATGTTAACTTCAGTACCACCATCAAACGGAACAGCCCCGGTTTATCAGTGGCAGAGTTCGCTGAACAACACCACCTTTACCAACATCAGCGGTGCTACGATGCAGAATTACCAGCCTGGCGCCCTGACGGCAACCACCTATTACCTGCAATCGCAGAATGCGACAGGAACCTGTGGCGGCCCGTTGCCAACGAATGTTGTAACCATCACGGTTAATCCGACCTTCGCAGTTGGATCGATCAGTGCCAGCCAGTCCATCTGCACCGGAACAGCGCCTGCCCAATTAACAGGAACAGCACCAACCGGAGGCGATGGAGTTTACACGTATCAATGGCAGGTTTCGACAGATAATGTCCTGTTTACCGATATCAGCGGAGCAACCGACCTCAATTACCTGCCCGGAACATTAACCGCAACAACCTACTATCAGCAGGTTCAGACAGGCATCTGCGGCGGACCGCTTACCACGAATGTGGTTACCATCACTGTGCAGGATGCACTTTTAGTTGGCTCGATCAGCGCCGACCAAACGATTTGTTCGGGAGTGACCCCTGCTTTATTAAATGGTGTGGCTCCCTCAAACGGAACGGTCCCAACCTACCAGTGGCAGAGTTCGCTTGACAACAGTTCATTCGCCAATATCTCCGGTGCGACGATGCTGAATTACCAGCCATCCTCTTTGACCGCGACTACCTATTTCAAACAAATGCAGAATGCAACGGGAACCTGCAACGGACCATTGCCAACCAACACGGTTACCATTACGGTGAACCCGTTACTGCCGGTAAGCGTTTCCATTTCTGCAGATGTCAACCCGGTTTGTGCAGGAACATCAGTTACCTTTACTGCAGTTCAGGTTAACGGCGGCACTACCCCGGCTTACCAGTGGATTGTGAACGGAACCCCGGTTGGAACGGATAATGCAGTTTATTCCTATATTCCGGTCAACAACGATGTGATCACCTGTGTGCTTACATCCAATGAGGTTTGTACCTCTG
>CAZVNF010000002.1:0-10078 GCA_964628215.1 uncultured Draconibacterium sp. | reverse complement strand
TAACCATCACGGTTAATCCGACCTTCGCAGTTGGATCGATCAGTGCCAGCCAGTCAATATGTGCAGGGATTACTCCTGCTCCTTTAACCGGAATTGCACCAACAGGAGGGGATGGATTATACACCTACCAGTGGCAGGTATCAAATGACAATGTAACCTTTACCGATATCAGCGGAGCCACAGATCTTAATTATATGCCCGGCCCTTTAAGCGTCATGACACATTATCGCCAGGTTCAAACAGGAACCTGCGGAGGACCTTTGACGACCAATACGGTAACCATCACCATTGACCCGCCACTTTCTGTTGGTTCCATCGCTGCCGATCAAACAATTTGTGAAGGGTTTACGCCTGCATTGTTAACCGGAACAGCGCCTTCAAACGGAACATCTCCCACCTACCAGTGGCAGAGTTCACTCGACAATGTTACTTTTGGAAATATCAGCGGAGCAACCGCCCTCAATTATCAGCCGGGTGCTTTGACCGTAACTACTTATTACCAGCAGTTACAGAATGCTTCAGCCACCTGCGGAGGCCCGTTGCCAACCAATGTGGTGACAATTACTGTTACTCCGCTTATTGTTGTCGGATCGATCAGTGCTGATCAGACCATTTGTTATGGTACCATCCCGGCTCAGCTGATTGGGGTTGCCCCAATGAAGAGTTCTGCAGAAACATACCAGTGGCAGAGTTCTACAGACAATATCACTTTTACTGATATTCCGGGAGCACAAAGCGTTAATTATCAGCCTGGTGCTTTGACTGTTACGACCTATTTCCGTCAGTTACAGGATAAGCTGGGAACCTGTGGCGGCCCGTTGCCAACCAATGTGGTTACGATTACGGTTACACCCGACCTTGTTGTCGGATCTATCAGCGCCGACCAGACCATTTGCGCAAATGCCATACCAGCCATGTTGATTGGCGTGGCGCCTTCGAACGGAACATCACCCGTCTATCAGTGGCAGAGTTCTCTTGATAATTTGACGTTCACCAATATCACCGGTGCGACTTCGTTGAATTATCAGCCGGGAACGATTCCTGTAACCACCTATTTCCAGCTGTTACAAAATGCAACCGGCACTTGCGGCGGGCCGTTGGCTACCAATGTTGTTACCATCACTGCAAGTACCGATCCGCTTCTCGTTCCAGGTTCTATTGGTTCAGACCAGGTAATTTGTGTGAATACTGCTCCGGCATTATTGACAGGTACACCTCCTTCAAACGGAACATCACCGACGTATCAATGGCAGAGTTCATTGAACAACGTGACCTTTACCAACATCAACGGGGCAACGGCACTGGATTATCAGCCGGGTGTTTTAACTGCAACAACCTACTATCAGCAGATACAGAATGCTTCAGTTACCTGCGGAGGACCTTTGGCTACAAATGTGGTTAAAATAGATGTGACCCCGGATCTTTTGGTTGGAAGCATCAGTGCAAACCAGTCAATTTGTGCCGGTAATATTCCTGCATTGCTGACAGGTATTGCACCTGCAAACGGAACATCACCAACCTATCAGTGGCAGAGTTCGCTGGACAATACCTCCTTCACGAATATTTTGGGTGCGACGATGCTCAACTACCAGCCTGGTGTGATCACAGCAACTACCTACTTCAGGCAGGAACAAGACGCCTCCAATACCTGTGGCGGGCCTTTGCCAACCAATGTGGTTACAATTACATTTAATCCGGATTTTGTTGTTGGCTCCATCAGCGCCGATCAGGCGATTTGTGCCGGCGACATTCCTGCCATGCTAACGGGTATTGCTCCTTCAACCGGAACATCACCGACGTATCAGTGGCAGAGTTCGCTAAACAACGTTACCTTCAGCAACATCAGCGGTGCCACTGCACTTAATTATCAACCGGGGGCGCTCTCTGTTCAAACCTACTACAGACAATCACAGAATGCCGCGGGTACTTGCGGCGGACCTCTGTTCACCAATGTGGTTACCATATCCATTAATCCTGGGCTTGCAGTAGGTTCAATCAGTGCTGATCAATCGATCTGCGCGGGAACCGCACCGGCCTTGCTGAACGGTGTTGCCCCGACAAACGGAACTGCTCCGACTTACCAGTGGCAAAGTTCGCTGAACAATTCTACCTTCACCAACATCAATGGTGCAACGGCACTTAACTATCAACCCGGAGTATTGGCTGCAACAACCTATTTCAGGCTGCAGCAGAATGCAACTGGTACCTGCGGAGGACCCTTGCCAACGAATGTGGTGACCATTACCGTTAATCCTGTTCTTACGGTGGGTTCGATCAGCGCCAATCAGTCGATTTGTAACGGTTCTGTTCCTGCACAGCTAACCGGAGTTGCTCCAACAGGCAGCATCGGGCCTTACACCTATCAGTGGCAGCAGTCGGCTGACAATGTGACGTTTACAGATATAACCGGCGCGACTAATTTGAATTATCAGCCGGGTGCATTGACTTCTGTAACCTACTACAGGCAAATCCAGTCATCTGCGTGCGGCACTCCTGTAACCACCAATGTGGTAACCATCAGCATCTTTGCATTACCTGTTCCAACCATCGCCGGTTCAGCATCTGTTTGTTTGAACTCTACCGGTAATGTTTACACTACCGAAGCAGGTATGACAGGGTACACCTGGACCGTTTCTGCAGGTGGTACGATCACAGCAGGTACAGGAACCAATGCAATTACCGTTACCTGGAGCGCTGTCGGAGCCAACACTGTGACGGTGAACTACACCAATGCCAACAACTGTACGGCTGCAACCGCAACCATATATAATGTAACTGTAAACGCACTGCCGGTTCCGACTGTTACAGGACCTGCCTCAATTTGTGTGAATACCACAGGAAATGTATATACAACCGAAGCAGGTATGACTGGCTATGCCTGGACAGTTTCTGCGGGTGGAACGATCACAGCAGGCGGTACTTCAACGAGCAATACCGTAACTGTAACCTGGACTACCACAGGTGCTAAAACAGTGTGTGTGAATTATGCCAACGCAAACAATTGCACCGCTGCGGCGCCAACCTGCTTTAATGTGACCGTAAATGCATTGCCTGTTCCGACCGTTACCGGACCGGCATCGGTTTGTCTGAACTCCACCGGAAATGTTTACACCACCGAAGCAGGTATGACAGGGTACACCTGGACTGTTTCAGCCGGTGGGACAATTACTGCCGGAACCGGAACCAATGCCATCACGGTGTCATGGACCACAACAGGTGCGCAAACAGTATGTGTCAACTATGCCAATGCAAACAACTGTACTGCTGCTGCACCAACCTGCTTCAATGTTACGGTGAATGCATTGCCTGTTCCGACCATTACCGGACCTGCAACAGCATGTTTAAATTCAACCGGAAATGTTTATACCACTCAAACAGGTATGACAGGATACGTTTGGACAGTGTCTGCCGGTGGTACTATCACTGCCGGAACCGGAACCAATGCCATCACGGTTACATGGACCACAACAGGTGCAAAAACCGTATGTGTTAATTACGCCAACGCCAACGGATGTACCGCATCGGCACCAATCTGCTTCAATGTTACCGTGAATGCATTACCGGTACCAACTATTACCGGTCCTGCAACAGCGTGTGTGAACACCACGGGCAATGTATATACTACGGAATCCGGTATGACCGGGTACACCTGGACTGTTTCTGCTGGTGGTACGATCACTGCCGGAACCGGAACCAATACCATCACCGTAACATGGGGAACCGCCGGTGCAAAAACCGTATGCGTAAATTATACCAATGCCGGCGGCTGTACCGCAGCTGCTCCGACCTGTTACAATGTAACGGTTAATGCATTACCAACGCCAACCGTTACTGGTCCCGCACTGGTATGCCAGGGTGCTTCTGCAACGTACACCACTCAGGCGGGGAATACCAATTATGTATGGACCGTATCTCCAGGTGGAACAATCACCGCAGGCGGAACTTCAACCAGCAATACTGTTACCGTAACCTGGAATGCCCTGGGTGCGCAAACGGTGACAGTTAATTACTCCAACGGATGCTCTGCAGCTACTCCTGGTTCTATCAGTGTAACTGTGAATGCAGCTCCGGTGCCAACCATTGGAAGTACCAATACCCCGTGTGTGGGTTCGACCAATGTTTATTACACTGAAAGCGGCATGACCGGATATGTGTGGCAGGTTTCTGCAGGCGGAACAATCATTTTAACCTCTGCAAATACTGCAACTGTTTCCTGGTCAGGATTAGGCCCGCAATGGGTAAGTGTGAACTATGCCAATGCTTCAGGATGTTTTGCAGCACAGCCCACAGTGTACAATGTATTTGTAAACTCCCCGCCGAACGCAGCTGGTCCGATTACCGGAACTGCCGCTGTTTGCGCAGGTACAAACGGAGTGATCTACACAACTACTCCTGTGGTTGGAGCGGTAACCTATACCTGGGTAGTTCCTGCAACAATGGGAACAATTGTATCCGGACAAGGAACAACCAGCATCACTGTTAACTTCATCACTTCGGCCGTTTCAGGTACCATTTTCGTAGCCGGAACAAACCAGTGTGGTGACGGACCTGCTTCATCCTTCGCTGTAACGGTGAATCCGCTGCCGGCTGCCGCAGGAACCATTACCGGTCCTGCTTCCGTATGTGCAGGGTCAACCGCTGTTTATACCGTTCCTGTGATCGCCAATGCAACCAGCTATGTATGGACAGTTACCGGTGGTGCCACCTTTACACAATCAGGCAACTCCATTACTGTTACATTCGGAAGCACTCCTGCAAGCGTTGTAATCACGGTAAAGGGATCCAACTCCTGTGGAAGTGGCATTGTGTCACCAAACTTCAATGTAACGGTCAATGCCATCCCTGCAGCTCCTGTGGTAACTGCCAACGGCTCACTGCTTACCAGCAGCATCGCAACAGGCAACCAGTGGTATTATGAAGGAACCGGACTGATCGTAGGTGCCACAAACCAAACCTACACTGCAACCATAACCGGTTGGTATTGGAGTGTGGTAACGGTGAACGGCTGTTCTTCCGATACATCGAACCATGTGTATGTGTTATTTGTTGGTCAGGAAGAACTTTCCGGCAACAAATACAATGTATACCCGGTACCGAATGATGGTAAGTTTAATGTATCCGTCAATACTTCAGCACAGGAAACCTTCACTATCCAGGTATTCAACCTGCTTGGGGAGAAATTCTATGAAAGCAATGATGTGACTACCTCCGGCGGAAAATTCGATGCTGAAATCGATCTGAGGCCGCTCGCAAGAGGAATATATACAGTTATATTCCTGAACGGCGATCATAAAGTTGTAAGGAAGATGATTGTAAACAAATAGGATTACCTTCACTAAAATAAAAGGCAGCCGGACATTTTTTGTCCGGCTGCCTTTTTTATTAGTGTCCCGTTTTTTTATTTATCGTGATATAAAAGGGACGATTGCGGCGATAACCCCTGTACAAACCACCACCATGATAAAGAGGTTGTACCTGACATTGTAATTGCCCAGCAGCGATTCATCGTAATACTTCGATACATTCTGGTCTTTGTACATGGCCAGCAGCCCGTTTATAAGTTTGGTCCTGGTTTGCCGGCCCTTAAGGAGCCCGATAATGACTACAATATTGACCAGAACGATCAGGGTGACAAATACAAACATGACAATAAGTGTTGAATTTTCAGTCCTCGATTTTTCCGCCAGCCCTGAATTGATGCCCAGGGTGATCATGTTGAGTACGATGGCGGAAAGGATGAAGATAATATCCGTTTTTGTGTTTTGTTCCAGCTCTTTGGTGATGTGATTATGAACATGTTCTAACATGGTTGCCTCCTTTTTTAATGATGTTAATGATTCCAAAAGTAATATTATTTTTTTCCAAATCGCTGGCAGTATAAATCCGGTATCTCCTCTGATGCCTCCCTCTGTGCATTTGAAGTTGCGGCCATGGACAAACTTTCCGATCTCGGCGATTACCAGGCCATCGTTTCCGATACATCGGCTGCACCTGCTATCCTGAAGGTCAGGCACATTCTAATATTCATAGCCGGGTAAGGAATATCGGCTCTGTCGATTTCTATGTTATCAAACGAGAAAAGGTTTTCGGGACCGACAGTTTGCTGATATGGGATGTGTTTTTGGGAAATCTGACTAACTCACTCAGGTTAAGGCGCGGGTTATAAAAACCTTTCAAACCCCTCAGCAAAGCTTTTTACCTCGAATTCTATTGCCGAATATTCAGCCAGTCCGTTGATAACATATGGATCACTTTTCATGATTTCCACAGCTTCAGCCATGTTTACAGCTTTGAGGAGGATAAACCCGCCGGTTCGCGGGATTTGCGGTCCGGAACAAACGGTAATTCCTTTGCTGTAAAGATCTTTTAAAAATGCACGATGTGCAGCGAGGTACTGATCTACTTCGTCAAGGGGTTTAAGGTACACTGAATGAAATGCGAACATAAGGAGGTTTTTGCTGCAAATTTATCAGTAAATTTGTGATATGAAACACACAACTACGTATCTTTTAGCCGGCCTGGCAATCCTGCTGATGGCCCCGGCTGCCTTATTTTCCCAGGAAACCGTCCTCTCTGCACCCGCAAAAGCCCGGATGCATCAGGAAGTTCCGGATCAGCCCTATCTTTCTCCACAAACACCTCCCGGAAAATCTTTCCCGTTTGCAACAGGTACAAGCACCGGGTTTTTTACCAAACAGGTCAATGTGGATGCCAACGGTGATAATATTCCCGGGGATGCGGCAAACGAACCCTCCATAGCCGTTAACCCGGTTGATGCGGATAAAATGGTGATCGGATGGCGGCAGTTTGACAATGTGAACAGCAATTTCCGTCAGGCAGGGTATGGTTACTCTTCCAATGGAGGGCAAAACTGGACCTTCCCGGGAGTGATAGACCCTATGATATTCCGATCAGATCCGGTGCTGGATTTTGACAAAGAAGGGAACTTCTATTATAACAGCCTCACCAACGTAACCGGAAATTACACTTGCAATGTGTTTAAAAGCACTAATGGGGGGGCAACCTGGGATCAGGGTACCGAAGCACATGGCGGCGACAAACAATGGATGACCATCGACCGCACAAACGGACCAGGTTTGGGGAATGTCTATTCAAGCTGGAACTCCTATTACAGTTCCTGCTCGCCGGGTTTTTTCACCCGTTCGGCCAATGCCGGGGTGAGTTATGAGGATTGTGTGGAGGTTAATGGAAATCCCTACTGGGGAACGATGGCGACAGGGCCTGCAGGAGAACTCTACATTTCAGGAAATTCTGATTCACAGGGCGTTATCGTTGCAAAATCAACCAATGCACAGGTGCCTGGCTCGGCAATTGTTTGGGATTATACCACCCCTGTCGACCTCGATGGAATAATCATAGGTTCTGACCCGATCAACCCGGTGGGCATCCTTGGCCAGGTAAGTATTGATGTTGATTGTTCAAACGGCCCTGGCAGGGGTAATGTGTATGTACTGGCTTCAGTTTCAAGGTGGTCAATAGTCGACCCTGCCGATGTGATGTTCGCTAAGAGCACCGATGGTGGTATCTCATTCAGCCCGCCGAAACGTCTCAATACGGATATAAGCACCGAAAATTACCAATGGTTCGGCACCATGTCGGTTGCCCCCAACGGACGGATTGACGTAATCTGGCTCGATACCCGCGATGATTTTCCCGGTTCGTATTTCTCCTCGCTTTATTATTGCTTTTCTGATGACCAGGGAGAGACATGGTCCATTAATAAACGTCTTTCCGACTCCTTCGATCCCAAAGTGGGATATCCGCAACAGGAAAAAATGGGCGATTATTTCGATATGGTTTCTGACGATGGCGGGGCACATCTCGCCTGGGCCAATACGCTCAACAACGAACAGGATGTTTATTACACCCACATCATTCCCTCTGTTGTTGGAATGAGTGAAAACCCATGGCAGAAAGAAAATCTTTCATTATCGGCATATCCCAATCCGTTTCAGGATAAAACATCGATACGGTATAAAATACCGGCCGAATGCCAAGTAAGTATTGTGATCTGCAACCTTTATGGGGCAGAAGTCAGCAGCCTGGTTGAAAAAAACCAGCCGGCCGGAAGCTATACAATCGATTTTTCGGATAAGTCCCTTTCTGCCGGATTTTATCTTTGCAGGATTACGGCAGGTACCCAAACAGAAACAGTCAGGCTGATAAAATTAAAATAGGAGACCGGAGGATATTTTATGGTTAGATTTTTTTCTTTTACCATCCTTCTGTTTTCCTGTTTATCAGCATACACCCAGTTTACCGAGCCCAAATTCGGCAAGATTGAAAATTCGGTTTTCGCCATGGCGGTTTATGACAAAGACTCCACGGCAGAGGCACTGGTTTTATTCGATTATGGCGAAACTAAGTTCATGTTGAACACCCAGCGGAAATTTCAGTTTGTGTATGAAAGGCACTGCCGGATCAAACTGTTCAAAAAGTCAGCATTCCACCTGGCCGACATCAGCATCAGGCTTTACAAAAGTACCAGTGGAAACGAGATATTAAATGAGCTTAAAGCAGCTACATTCAACATGGTAAAAGGTGAAATTGTAAAAACCAAACTCGACAACGACAATGTTTTCAAAGAAGAAGGTAAAAATTATGTTATAACTAAATTCGCCTTGCCTGAGGTAAAAGAGGGTTCCGTTATTGAATTTGCCTATACCATAACTTCCGATTTTCTCTATACCCTTCGGGGGTGGGCTTTTCAGTACAGTTGTCCGGCTGTGTGGAGCCAGTACTCCTGCACCGTTCCGGATTACTTCAATTACAGGCAGTCCTCAAAGGGGTACTTGCCCTTCGATGTGTATAAAAGTGAACAGAATCAGACAACCTACACTATTCATTATGATGCGGAATTAACACCAGGATTGTCGGGAGGCCGCACAGCTGCTGAAAATTATGACATTAAAGCCACAACGAATACCACCATCCTCGCGATCAAAGATGTACCTGCATTTATTCCTGAACCTAACATAGATTGTGAAGAAAACTATATCCAGTCAGTTGAATTTGAATTGAACAGCATCCAGTACCCGGGGGAGCCACGGAAAGATTTCACTCAGTCGTGGGCATCGGTGAACGAAGAGATGAATAAGGATGACGATTTCGGAAAACTTTTGAAATCAAATGGTTTTATCGATGATACCGTATCTGCAATTTGTAAAAACAAAGACACCGGGCTGGCAAAAGCCGGAGCCCTGTATCATTATGTTCAGCAACGGATGAAATGGAATGGGGATTACCGGATTTATGCAACAAAGGGGTTGAAAAAACCTTACATCGAACGGGTTGGCAACTCCTCCGAAATAAACCTGCTGCTTACGATGATGTTACAAACTGCCGGGCTCAAAGCCCGTCCGGTTTTATTCAGCACCCGGGAAAATGGGGTTGCACAAACATTTTATCCTACGGTGTCGAAGTTCAATTCCGTGCTTACTGCAGTAGAAATTGACGGTAAAAACTATCTCCTTGATGCTACCGGTAAATATTGCCCTTTCGGCGTTCTGCCGGCCAACGATATCAACGGCAGGGGAAGGGTGGTGAATGAAGCTGAAGGAGATTGGGTAAACCTTGATGCCATTGAAAAATACCGGGAGGCAAAAAGCTATGTGCTGGCGATCACTCCTGAGGGACTATTTAAAGGTAAAGTTACCGGCCGATACGACGGATACGCCGGAATTGTTTACCGTAACGAGTTAAACCGTCACAAAACCAATGATGATTTTATCAGGCAAATGCAGGAGGATACAAAAGGGCTCACCATCAACTCTTATGTAATTTCCGGTAAAAATGACATCGCACAACCCGTCTTCGATACCCTGCAAGTGGAGATTTCCGATCATCTGGAGATGATCGGCGACAAAATTCTATTCAACCCGCTGTTGTTTGAAAAAATGGAGAAAAGCATGTATGTGCTGGAAGAGCGGAAATACCCGGTGGACTATAATTTCCCTATTTCTGAAACCTATATCTTCGAATATACGCTACCTGCCGGGTACCAGGTTGAATCGCTGCCGCAACCCGTTACCATCAGGTTACCCGATAATTCCATATC
>CAZVNF010000001.1:10788-72554 GCA_964628215.1 uncultured Draconibacterium sp. | reverse complement strand
TCATTGTTTTCATTGTTTTCATTGTTTTCATTGTTTTCATTGTTTTCATTGTTTTAATTGCCTGTATGGATCATCCGTCTTTCCTTTTCAGCCATTTCCACGCGCCAAAACCGGCAGCCAGGGCCAGTGAAATGAACAACCCGCCTTCAACGGGGGCATTGCCTCCCGGGGCTTTGTTGGTATTCGTTCCCTTTTCTAACGGAGGAGGCGGAGGAGCCTGAGCCATGCCTGTTTGGGCAGCCAGCATGAAACAGAGCATCAGCAGGGAAAACATGAGGGGTTTGCGTACCTTTTTCATTGTTTGTCGTTTTAATACTTGTTAATAAAAACCTTGACCGAATAAACCTGGTCGCCGGTTACCACCTTTACGAGGTAATACCCTGTTGCCCCGCTGAGGCTGATCCTTGTCAGCGGATTTTCACCGAGTGGCTGCTGCATCACCGGCTGGCCGATCATGTTGTAAACCGTTACCCCTCCTTTTATCACACTTCCCGATTTACTGGCAATGCAGATTGTATTGCCTGATGAATAAACAGTGACCGGCAACTGGCCTGCATTTTCACTGATGCTGAAAGCGCCGCCAAAATGGAGCAGGAAACGGGCACCCTCATCAGTTTTGGCAGAGGAAAAGGTATAAACCGGGTTTTGAACCAGGTTTTGCGTGGCATTCAGCTTTTTATCTTCGAGCGTGATCGCCGTGGATGAGGTAAACGACACCAGCTGGCTGGCAGTGAGCGTGTAATTGCCATCGGCGCCTGCTTTAAAACTCATCGGGATGGTAACAGCTCCGGCTTCCCCGCGGAAATCAATGGAATAATTGCCATCAGGCTTGACGGTGTATAAGCTGGGCGCAGTTTCGTAAAAGCTGAACATCTTCTCAGCACCCCCATCAGCAGTTTGGTGTCCGAATTCAACAATGATTTCATCGGACCAGTTATTTGCGTTGCCGGCAACCTTCACGCGGAGAATATTGGCGATTGCATCGGTTGATTTAAGGTATTCCTGAGTTGCATGTATCCTGACTTCATCAGTCATGCCCAGTGTGCCAACTGACGCCGCTTTTACCATAAATCCCTGGCCTGCCGGAATATACTGCGACACCCCGTTTGTTCCGCTTCCGCTGAGTTGTGCACTGTTGAATTCACCATAATTGCCGGTGCTTAAGGCATCGTTCCAAATGCTCATAAGGTAGCCGCCACCACTTTCAACCAGTTTGCTCCTGTCCCATCCGTTTGTCGCTTTCCAGTCGATGGCCGAAGGATAAGGGTTCCCCGCCAGGTTATAGGATTTATAAACTCCTGTGCCGCTTTTTGTAATCGCGGGCGAAACTGTTCCGGCGTTCAGGTTTCCCTGAAATTGTTTTGTTGGATTGAGTGCCAGATATTCAATGAGATAACCTTTCCCTGCTGAAAAATTGGCACTCCCGTTTGCCGTATTCCAGGAAGTGCCGGAAGTGCTTTTAAAATTGACCCATTCACCGGTTGGCTCGTACCAGGCAAAGAAGTCGTACGATGTGGATGGGTCAGGTGTAAAAGTACCGCTGATAGATTGCGCTGCAACCGGCGATGAGAGCAAATGCCATGCAGCAGAGGCTCCGGTGATTAGCGGTTTGCAGTAGCCGGCACAGATGCCGTGCCGTTTATAAGCGAACCGTCGCCGGTGGCATCGGAACTTACAACCAGGCCGCTATTCCCGGCATTGTTAGAGAGAGTGCCTGTTACCGTAAGATAGTTGAGCGGCCCGATGGTAAGCGATGCATCAGCTTCGATTTTAAGATTGGCCATGGTAACCGGCGTGGCTGCAGTTGGGCTGCCAAGGGAAAAGCCACCGTTATCAAGCACCCAGTAACTGCCTGCTTCACTTACGATGCGAGCGCCTGATTCTGCCTTTATTACCCCTTGCGCGAAAGCGGAAAATTGAATTAATACCGGGAAGATAAATACCAGCAGTCGGAAAATTGGTTTTTTATTTTTCATTTTTTTGGATTTGAGGGCTAGTCTTTTATGAATTTTCAATTGAGTTCAGGCCTGGGATATTTCACGTTCGGAAAATTTGGTTTGAGGTGTTTGCATTGAGCGAAGTAAAGCTCAATGCAATGTATACAGTAGCATTAAACGCTTTCATTCATCTTTGACATTTGGATTTGACATATAATCGTCACCTTCTAAAAGTGTAAAACAGCGTCAAACCGCTATTGTGGTAAATTGCCGTAGGAGTATGGCAATATCAATGTACCTGGTTCATACCCCATTCCATTAAGGTATTGAAGGACCAATGGGCTGAAAATATGGATAATCCGTCGTTATTTTTTTACCGATGGATATTTCAAAAGATTATTTTTCTGCCAATCTGCATATATGTCCTTTGCGATTGTTGTAGCACACTGGTCCACATAATTCGGGTCGGTTACCGTAATATCACTGGTCCATACGGCATCCGTCGCAGACTTGGTGTAGAGACTTGCTTTCAGGTTTACCACGGAGGTGGTTGTCCAGTAGCCTCCAGTCGTTACGGTACTGACGTCGTCGAAGCCGCTTCCCCCATAAATACCGCCGCCGTAGCCGCCACCCCAATAACCACCGCCCCAGTATCCGCCACCCCAGTTGCCACCAAACCCACCGGTTGTGTAAGTAGTGGGAGGAACGTAACTTTCTGATTTATCGGTGCCTTTGTAAACGAATATCAAAATTGCATCAGCGCCCAGACTGTCGCACTTCTTTTTGATTTCGGAAATCGCGTATTTGACATTTGGATTCAGTATATCAAGTGACCCTAGCACCTTCATCCCCTGTGCAGTTAAATAGGCATCCATCGACTGTTCAAATGGTTTAATGTAATCTAGTTTGTCGAATAAGGGCATTATCATAACTTTCGAGATTTTTGAATTGTCTGCCGGGTTCTTCCAACTGGTCATTGTGACCGGCGAACCGCACGAAGTGATTACAAAGGCAGCCACGACTGCCAGAAGACCGAAATAAATTTTTGCTGTTTTCATAAGATATTGGTTTAGTATTAATTACTGATTTAGTGATTCATTTATTGTTTTTCAGGAATTCCTTGTCTTCCTCCCACCGGTGGGCTTGCATTGACCCCGCCTTGTGGGATATGTTCCAGCCAGGCATAGCCGTTGGTCAGGTTCTGTTCTTTGAAAGTTCCTTCGCAGGTCGCCCAATGTTCATAAAGGGGAGGGTCCCAACCCCAGCATGTGATGATCAGGTTCAGATCCCCTTCCGAAGTTTTCATGTTCAGTTTAAAGGATTTGTTTGCCTCGATCGGCACAACTTCAACCGATGATGGTACCACATATTTCCCATTGAGGAAAAGTCCTGCATCCTTGTATTTTCCTGTCATACAGATGAGTCCCTGGGCCTGGTCGGTATGGAATGGCACCCACCATTCATTACCGTACTTGATCAGTGCACTGCGATAGTCAACCCCCTTGCCACCGCAGAAGAGGTTCTCAGATTCTCCAAAGCCTTTAACCACGATCTTCAGCCCATTTACAAGGAAGTAACCCTCAGCGGCGCCAGTCTCTTCGAATCCCGCCATGGGGGCTCCCGGCATCATCTCGGCGGAGTTCACGTTTTTGTTATACCAGAAAGAGTATTGCATCACCGAAGCCACATCAACTGTAAGGTCTTTTGATTCGTATTTAATCCCCACTTTGCCATCTGTCAGGGTGTAGGTTAAGGTTTTATCACCGTCTTTCACAATCCAGATCCGCGAATCTTTGGTGTCTTTCAGGGTGGGTTCAGCGGTGAATTTCACCTTCAGAATGTTGGACGGATCCTTGCTCGTGCTCATGGCAAACACGATGGGCGGAGTTATCTTTCCCGTACCATGGTGGTTGATGTAGGCATAAGCCATGTAAAGGGTTCCGTCATCGGCCTTACCCACAAAATTGAACCAGTAATTCCATCTTGGAACGCCATAGAACTCCATGGCCCTGAGATCCTGGAGGGTTGCCTTATGAACCTTGCCATGATCGGCAGGATCGGCCAGCGGAGTGGGAGGACTGTAATCGGGAAGGTTGGCCATGGTGTAGGTTTTCAGCAACGTATCGGCCTGAATGATCAACTCTTCAGCCTTTTTCATCTCCCCCGAATCCACCGCATTCTGTGCCTGTGAAATCAGCTTACCAGCCTCTTCGGCACCCGGGATCAAGCCTTGCGTATAGATATCGTACCACTGGGTGTTTGCGATATCGTATTTCATTTTAAGTTCTGCCAGTTTTTGGGTGGCTTCCAATTTGGTGATTTTTGGCTGGGATGAACAGCCCGTGTTGAACAACATGCCAATGGAGGCCAGTAAATAGAAAGTGATGATTAGTTTTTTCATAAAATATTTATTTAGGTTAATGAGTTAATATTTTTCTACAACGACAATGTCATAGTTCTTTTTGCTGTCCATTTTAATATCCTCTTCTGTTATGCCTTTAACTTCTTTATGAAATTCCTGGTTGATAAATATGTTATACGTTTTTGCAGGATTCAGCTTGATCACTTTAATGGTTGTTTCTACCCCTGTTTTATTTGAAAATGTTGAAACAATAAGCGCTTTCTGAGTTCTGTCGTAGATGGCTCTTTTCATCATTACACTCTTAACATCAACTCCGCTTAATGCCGGTTCGGTAAAGTGTAAATCATCAAAGGGTTTATTCACCATCATCCACATTCCGTTTTTAGGCAATGCCCGTGCAAGACCAATCACCTGGTTGGAAACATCTGATTGAGGCGCCTGCATTTTTTTCATCGGCGATTCACAACACTTTGGCTTGATCGCTGTTCCGGTTTTCTTTGCTGCATCGGGCGATCCAACACTTAATCCCGCAGCATTTTCGTTGTAGGCATAATGGTATGTGCCATCCAGCCAAACTCCCTGGTAAATACTGTCCATTGTTTGTATCAGCAATTGTTTTGTTGGTTCATCGCCCATTTCGGCTACCAGGCAGGTAAAATATGAATAGGTAGCGTCCTGGATAAATACATCCTGGTGCAATTTTGCCAGGCCGGTTGCATCAACGGAAAAGACTTTTTTCTTTAAAGCAGGATATATTTTTTCGATCAGTTCCGGGTTCCAGGCATGCATAAAAGTACCAACAGCACCATCATTACCTGCCGAGATAAAATCAACCCCCTTGTTAACCAATTGCTTTTCCAATGAATCTGACTTGTTGCCATAATATGGCGTCTTTTCGGAAAAGGCAATTTTTTGTTTGATTAAATAAAACCAGGCAATATTATAGGTTTGAGGATCTACAAAAACATCTTCGAACCATTTTTTATACAATGGCGCAACGGCAGCAAAATAACGGGTGCCATGCATTTCATCATAAAGTTTCATCCCATTTAAAGGGAACTGATTACAGGCCGAGAAAACAGCGTTACGTTCACATTCTACTCCCGGAACAGGATTGCTGAGAAATTGCATGGTGATCAACTCTTGTATTTTCTTGTTATCGTAAACAAATTGTGTGTAATCATCCCATTTTAACACAACCGACCCCGGTTTATCCCATTTCATGTCGCGGTAAAGCGACTGATAAAGATTCATCTGGAATAACAAATGTCCCGAATACATAATATTGGCAAACCCGACAGGGTCGGCAGTTGCAGGGAATGTCTGATCCATATCGGGCTGAAATTTGGGAATACCAATGCTTTCGTCCGACCAATATTTCCACAAAAATTTCTCGAGCAATTTCATATTTACCCTGTCCAAAACAGGTTGAATGGCTTCCGACCATGCCGGAAACTTGTGGTATTGTTCAGCTGCAATAAAGTATGCCGCATAATTATCAATAAAACGGTTTGCTGCCAGACCGGCATCATTGGGTTCATCAAAATTTGCAAATTCATCCAGGGGCTGATTGAAGAGTTTAAAATCCCACATTAACTGACCCCACTCTTCCTTGGATGCCGAAACATACGAATCGGGGTTAATTGCTAATGCTGGTTTTGCCGGTTTATTATTTTGGGCGATGGATGTATCGGACCAAAACATTCCGGAAATAAAGTAAATTGCTATTGCGCAATTACTTATTAACTTAAATGTTACCATATGGATTTTTTTTATTGTTGTGATTTACAAACAAACGGGCAATTGATTTGTACAATCAACTGATGTGTCACTGGTGAGCCATTGGTTCCCCACACTGAGCCATTGTAACTGACGATGATGGAACCATGTTTCCAGGTTGGAAATGAAACTGCCCCACATCCTTTAACAGAATGCTGATCATTTCCTGTAACGCCATCCACCGTGACCTTTCCTCCACCACTGTAGATGGCACCAATGTTGAACCAGCAGCCCTTACCGAGTAATTTTTCAAGAATATCCTGACTGTAATGGATCTCAAAACCATAAATCGGAGATTGGCTTAATGTCTTATCTCCCAGGTAACTATTGTTTTTACCGGATAATTTAACATTGGCATACATATCAATCCAGTTTTTCCCTTTCATCGTGGTGATGCTGTAGTTAAGTACAAATTTGCAGGTGTACCTGTTTGAGCCGATATTGGTTGTCTTGCTGCTGTTATAACTACCAAACGGAAAACTCATCACATAATGGGCGCTCATATAAGTGGCAGGGACATGATGGTCAAAATCCGTTTTCCTCAAGGATGGTGCTCCAAATATATTGCAGTCGAAGGTGAAAGATGGATCACCGAAGCCACTGCCCCGGTATGTGATGGTATCTGTTTCCTCGTTGAAACTCAGCATGCTTGAATATGGGATAACGATACCAGGACCGCCGGTACGTCCGAAAATATTCATGACCCGTGTGTATGATAAACTTCCCAGGTTGGTGATGCTTTGGTTTTTATCAGCCGGTATGGTTTGTTCGGCCCATGAATTTGAGATCGTATTGTAATAATGCAACTGGAAATAATTATCATTACGGGGAACATTCGAGTAAATTCTTCCATATTGTGCCTGAATGACCTGGTGACAAAACAGCAGGAGAACCAAGAATACCGTAAATCTCTTAAAAAATGCCATAGATCTGTTTTTTTATTTCGTTGAGAACTGCTTCAATAATTTATCTATTGAAAGGATCAGCGGAAAAACCATTGTAAAGCAACCGACCAGGAATACTCCGCTGGGAGCCGGTGCTCCGTACATGAGAAAGATGAGAAAATAGAAAAACAGAGGAATAAAAGCGATCCAGATATTTACGGGACCAATGGGTTTTGCTTTGAATTTCCTTTGAATAAGGCCATAAATAAAAAATGCCGGGGTCATCACAATGACATAGCCCAGGTAATTCATGTAAGGAATGCCATAATAACCGGTATAGGCGTTCTTTGTCCATACCCATTCCGACATTTTGGTTGCATCCAGCGGGTCAGCCACCATATCAATGCCTGAAATGACAATACTTGCAACCAGGGAGGTGAATAGCAGTCCTTTTATACCTTTACCCATGAATAGAAAACTTCCCTGGGCGAGGAGGTTGGAGATAAAAAATGCAGGAAATATAAAGAGCCACAGGTAATTGATTCCTATTGTAATTGGTACTACATCAAGTTTATAGCCAAGCGCATCCGAGTAATAGTAATGCCCGTATGGGAAACCGGTATGGACACTCAGTTCTTCTGCTATCCAGCCATAAACCCAAATAAAAAGTAACATGGATAGAGTACTTTTATATCCACGGGTATAAATAAGGTAAAGGAGGGCAAACATAACAGGGGGTAACATTTTACCGTAAGACCCTCCGGGAAGAACCGGAAGTGCAAGTACCGGAGAAAGAAATTCCCGGCAAAACATATAAAAGAAGACCAATAAAAAAAACAAGAACGCTCCGATGCAGAGCTTGTCGGTTTTGGTCATTACTGAAAGGTTAGCATTCGGAGACCATTCATTATCTTGTATTTCAATGTGTTTCATATGTGTCTGGATTTAGAAATGAATAAATTATTTTGCCTTTTTCGGAAACAGGAAAGTCAATCCCGCTTTGATATACATATCAGGGTAATCGTCGGGTCGAACGACATTGTAGAAGTAGGCAAGATTGGCAGAAAGCGGCTGTTTCCCGATCTTGAAGACTTTTGAAACATTCAGGCCTACCGGCAGATTCCATGCATCGTCAGGTTGGTTCCAGTTTACATAGATTTCAGGTGTATAGCCCAAAGCCCAACCGTGTTTGAAATTGTAATTGGCGAAGGCATCAATGTACAATTGACTAATGTCCGACTTATCACTTGCGCCCGCAAACGACCACCGCTGGGTTATGAGCGCTCCTATTACCCAATGTTTTAACATCCACAATCCTGCCCCTCCCGGTCCTGCTGTCCATTTCCCTGAACACATATCAGGTGGAACTCCTGTAGGCAATGAAACGATCGGGCCTATCCCCCAGATAAATTTTGATTTGCCGGTAGGCGATAAATAAAACTGTAACTGGATGTCGCTTAATCCGGTTTTATTAATTGGTGAAGGCATGAAAGTAACCGGGATAATGGCCCTGAAAATAAATAACAGACTTTTGGAGAGTGTAATCGGGATAACTGGTTTTAACATAACCGTTGAAATGTAGGTTTTAGTCACCCCGGAATTAAAATCCCCTAAGTAACTGACAGGCAACTGATACATGTTTGCCACAGGGTTTTGCGATTGCTTGGCGAGCTCTGACATGTCGGAGGCTGCCTTTTCGTTTTGGGCGATGACCGGCGTATAAAAGAAAATGAGACCGAAAGCCAGACAGCGTAATGATTTTGTTAAAAATGGGAGTTTCATGGAATATGGTTATAAAGTATTATGGAATTGGAAGATATTTCAGGATGATTGCTTCTAGGGTTTTATGATCAACCGGAGCTTGTATGATCTCATTACAACCGATGTTTTGAGCGAGTCGCACTGATTCAATGGTTACATGATTTAAAAGCAGGATGATCGGTATTTTTATATACTGTTTTCTTATTGCCAGAATGGTTTCAATTCCATCCATTCCTGAAATATCAACGGTTATCATGATCAGATCAATCTCTGAATGTTCGCAAAGTGTTTGAAGAATTTCCCCGCCTGTTTTTGATTCAAGAAGATTATACTCGCTGGTGCGCAGCGAGTTGATCATTTCTGTATGAGGAACTGATTCACTCAATGCTATAAGGAGGGTATGCGCCTTTTTTAAAATCATGGTTCGGGTCTTTTTTTTGACCCGGCGCAAATATATACGATACCGCCGGGAAGAGAATAAAAGAATGCCCGGAAAAATCTTTGTAAAATCTTTACCAACCTACATAAACACCTGTTTTGCAGAAAGATAACGTAAGGATAGTTTAATCTGAGAAAGTAATACCTTCTGAATACATGAAACTATCAACCTGATAACCAGTTAGATTGCGATCCAAATAAAGAAAAAGTATAGGTGCGAAAAAGGCTCAGATGGTCATCAGAAAAGTGGATAAATTCTCTCCCTGCTCCAATTTGAGTTTCTTTCGGATATGATGACGGGTCATATCGACTGAGGCAATTGCCAGATTGATCAGGTTGGCGATATCCTTTGTAGAAAGATTCAGCCGGATGAGGGCACAAACCTGTAGCTCCGTTTTTGATAATTCGGGGCAACGATTCAGGAGCTTCTCATAAAACGAGCCATGAAGTTGTTTAAATGTGATCTCGAATTCGGCCATGGGATCTTTGGCTGCTTCATGCGTCAGGTTGTTCAATACCTGTTCAAAAGAATCCTGATCCTTTTTAGCCGGCAATTTAAATTTAAATGGAACGAGTTTTTCTCTGACTGATCGGTTCATATTTGTCAGATCGGCCCGCACCAAAGCCTGGTAAACCAGTTCCTGTTCTTTTAACTGTGTTTCAACCTGAATTTTCCCAAGTTCAATCTCCCTGTTTTTCTGTTCCAGTTCCATTCGTATGGATTTCTCCTCGGCCAATTGTTTTTGATGTTTTACCCGCCGATGCCTGAAATACAATAAAGTAATCAGAAGGGTAAATGTTAGTGATGCCAGCGTAAGCCCAATCCAAAGAATCCACATCCTGGATTTCTGAATCTCAAGATCCTTTTTCAACAATCCATTTTCAGCCTCCTTGCGTTCTGTTTCAAAACGTGTTTTAAGGGCTGTAATCTCCTTTTGCTTGTCAATTGAAAGCAAACTGTCAGACAGATTACTCGATGCCAATGAGGCCAGATAGGCCTCCTTATAACGCCCCAGATTAGCCAGAATTTCATGCTGACGGTCGTAAAGGATTGAAAGATTCGCATAAAGATGAATCCGTTTTGCCTTGATGATCGCACTGTCGATGGCGACCAATCCCTCAGCAGTACGGTTGGTTTGGTCATAAATGGATGCAAGCGTTGATAAACTGTAGATTTGCCCTTCAATGATGTTTCTTTGCTGGCAGAATTGCAGAATGCTTTTCATCTCATCTTCCGCTTCCCGGAATTTTTTCTGGTTTTTAAGGATCACTCCGATATTGTATCTCACCCTTACAATACTCAATGAGTCATTAAGTTCGAGAAAAATAGCATAAGCCTGTCTGTAGCAAATCAGTGCCGAATCATTTATTTCCAAATTCCGATACAGGATACCAAGATTTTGAAGACCCGATGCATAATCACGCAACAGGTTCAGTTTTTTCCTTATTTGAAGAGCCTGTTTATTGTATTTGATCGCTTCACGGATTTCACCGGAAAATTTAAGGGTGATCGCCAAATTTTCGAGACCCAGGGCAACATTTTTTTCATCCCCGCTCTTTTCAGCAAATTTAATCGCTTCAGTAAAGGTTTTCCCGGCTACCGGATAATCTCCCCGGTCAAGCTGTGCATTGCCAAGTCCAAGAAAAAATCTGTTCTGAAAATTTGAATTTTTCTTCAATACAGCCAGTGTCAAGCCTTTTTTATAGCACTGTTCCGACTGCGAATGATCTCCAAGGGATAGCGTTAAATTTCCCTTTTCCAACAGGCAAGACATGATCAAAGTGGTATCATTCAAGGATTCCGCAATTTCAAATGCCTTGTTTACTAAGGTTGTTGCTGAATCAAATGAACTTCTGTTGCTATATACTGAGGATAATCCCAATAAGGCTTTTACAAAATCATTCTGGCTGTTTTTAGCGCTGTCGCTGATTACCAGTCGATATATGGAATCCGCAGCCTTCGGATTAAAATAGTTAAAGGAATCGGCAAGCAATAAATGTTTGGCAGTTTGACTGATTTCATGATCTTTATAATGCGTCTGACAGGACCACATTGCTCCCGGTACCATGAAAAAAAACAACCAGAAATTAAAATATCGTGTCAAAACATTAGTGTTGTTTGTATAAAACATCGAGAGGCTTGTGTCTTCAAAACAATTTGCACAAGTATAGTCTATTTTCACATGTGTAGTTCAATAAAAGTTACGATTATTTATTAAGCTACCTGCTGAAGGTGTTTGTTCTTCAAATAATTTTTCTTCCTGCCGTTCATCGGCTCCTTTAATCGCTTTTATCCAAAAAGGAAATGCAACTTTTTCCACTCACTCCTTTTTCCACTCACCTTTTTATAACGATCAATAAGGAACCTTCTTGAAAACATAAGAAAATATCAGGATCCTTCACACTTTTATAAGGATTCTTCAAAATAGAAAAAGGTCGATGTGCTTTTCCGGCGATGTTGTTTCGGGTTAAATAAATAAGGTTGAAACCGGTATTGTGAAGAATTCCTCTACCGGTATTTCTTCCCTGCCGACAAGCAGAATTTTCGCTGGATTGAACCGCTGGTCAAAAGCAGGAATGCCCGCAGATAGTTTATTCCGTCCGCTTTTTACTTCAATACCAATTGTTTTGCTTCCCTTTTGTAAAACGAAATCCACGTCGTGGTTGCCTTCTCTCCAATAATAAAGGTTTATACTTTCTGTTATGGATTGATTGAGCAGGTGAGCCCCTATGGCAGATTCTACCCATCTGCCATATATTTCCGGCTGACCAATTATCTCCTGATGCTGCAGGGCACTCAATGCCCACATCCGCGCTATATTGAATACCTGGAACTTTGGACTGGATGCACGCTGACGGATTGTTGAAGGAGAATATTTTTCCAATCCTTTAATCATGCCGGCACCTTCAGGAAGCTTTACATAATGGGCCAATGTTGTTGTATTCCGGCATCCTTACCTGGATGAACTTTCGTTTCAAGCCAAGCCTTTCCTGGATTTTTGAATAGTATGGACGCTGAAACATGACAGTGTTTTTGAAAATGTAATAATTATCTCAATACACTGAGTAAATTATATTTGTTTTTCGTAGCACCCCCATTCACTGGATTGTTCAATATATGTGCCCATCAGAATGAACTAATCGATAAAAATCAATTAGTTAACGATTGATCGCAATCATACCGGTAGATATTGCAATACTTACTGAAATGACATATTTATATACATCGAAATCATATAACGCACATTTTAAATGCTTTATCCAACAGCGCCAGAGGCTCGGTATCTTTGTAGTGGGTCATGGAATGTATTTAACCCAAAGCTCCGGAGGAGCGAAATATATGATAACCAAATATAACCGTCTGTTTAGTTTAATACAATTTAAAAGATGCCGTACCTGCGATCTGGGAGGGTGACTACCCGGTTGCAGTCGTCCTCAAACAGGATCAGTCGTCCACGGAAAATATAAAAACCCTGGAAGATCATTCTCATTGATAACACTACAACCGAAAGATCAAAGAGGCGGAATTGCAGAGCGTTCGGTCGATTACCTTTTCAAAGCAGAGACGCCCGCTATGAACCTGCCGGTTTGGAACGGGAAGGTTCCCGGCCAGCTGATGAACCCCACCCAATTCGCCTATGTCCCTTCATTGTCATTAGGCTTGCTCGACTCCCTGTACCGTAATGTGAAGAATTACACCAGTGCAGGCCTGGCTCAGCAAAACGATGTGCTGAAAGTCCAGCTGAAGCAGAACGAACTGAAAACAAATATGCTGAAGCTGAAAAACGGGGTAAATATGACCAGGCGTGCCTTATGCCAGCATATCGGGCTGGCCTGCGACAGCTCACTTGTCTTCACCCCCCTCGCTGACCCGCTGATTGCAGCAATCGAATTCCAGGACCCTGACCAGCTGGTGAAAAACCGCAGTGAATACCTTCTGCTTAACAAGGCCGTGGAGGTAAGGCAGGTTCAAAAAATGATGGCGGTAGGGGAGTATTTACCGCAGCTTTCAGTAGCCGGTGCCGGCTTTACTTACGATGTTATGAACAATACCCAAAACAATGCCCTGGGCATGGTAAGCCTGAGCATCCCGATCACTGACTGGTGGGCGGGAAGCCACAAAATAAAAAAGCAGGAAATTGAACTCCTGCAGGCTGAAAATTCCCTGCTGGAGAACACGGAAATGCTTGCCCTGCAAATACGCCAGGCTGCCAATGAAGTAGGGGAGACCCGTTTCCAGGTGGACGTTTCGAAGGTGTCTGTTGAGCAGTCCATTGAAAATCTTCGCATAAGCCAGGACAATTACAAGGCAGGAGTTATCGTGATTTCAGATTTGCTTGAAGCGCAATCAGTACACCAGGTTGCACTCGATAATTTAACAGAGGCCAGGTGCAATTACCATGTTAAGCTAACCCGGTACCTGCAGGCCTCGGGGAAATATAATAATTAATTTTTTTATTAACGTATAATTACGTTATATTAAAAATTGACCTATATTTGCGATGCGGCAAACCGTTACAAGGATTTTGCAGGCAAGTACATTCTCAGGAATTTATTGCAGTAATCAACCACTATGAAAATATTAGTTTTATGCACCGGCAACTCATGCCGGAGCCAGATGGCGGAAGGTTTTCTTAAATCTTTCGATTCCGGGCTTGAGGTTTTTTCAGCGGGAACGCATCCCGCGCCGCACTCCAATCCCAATGCGGTGACCGTTATGAAAGAGGTTGGAATTGATATTTCCCTGAACAAACCCAAAAATGTGGATATTTTCGTGGCCGATCCGTTTGATTATGTGATTACGGTATGCGGGGGCGCCATGGAGGTGTGTCCGGCATTTACCGGTATCGTGAAAAACCGCCTGCACATCGGGTTTGACGATCCTGCAGATGCAGTGGGAACACAGGATGAGGTGATGGGTGTATACCGAAGGGTACGCGATGAAATCTATTCGGGGTTTCTGGAATTTTACCGGGAGAAGATACAGAACCAATCACATTAGCATGGCTATTTCGCCCGTATACCAAACCGGAACTATTCAAACACCTGCAGGGGAGCTGCCCAGGGTATCAACCGCCTGGAGTTTTGAGGATGTTTGGAGTACCATAAAGGTGCGCTGGTCCATCGGGCGAATGAAATACAGGGTAACACCCGGTATTTATGCCGTAGGCGATCCTGATCCCGGTTCACGGGTTTTTGTTACGGGGAATTATAAACTCAGCTTCGACCACCTGCGGCGGGCCTTATCGGGCATGAATGGCTGGATAATGGTGCTCGATACCCGGGGAATCAATGTTTGGTGTGCCGCTGGAAAAGGAACCTTCAGTACCAAGGAAGTGGTGAGGCGTATCCGGATCGACCATCTCGAAAAGATTGTCGATCACCGGAAAATCATTCTGCCCCAACTTGGTGCAACCGGTGTGGCAGCGCATGAGGTGAAGAAGATGACCGGTTTTTCTGTCATTTACGGTCCGGTAAAAGCGGAGGATATCAAAGCCTTTGCGGAGAACGGTTTTAAAGCCACCGGGGCCATGAGGCGTGTAACCTTCCCTTTGGTTGAAAGACTCAAACTTATTCCGGTCGATCTGTTTTACGGAAAATATTACATGCTGGCGGTTCCTGCCGTTTTTTTCCTGTTGTCGGGTTTTTATCCGGGGGGATTCTCCCTCGATTCAGCCCTTAATACGGGGTGGAAAACCACGGTAAACCTCTATGCAGGTTACCTGGCGGGATGTGCACTGGTTCCTGCCCTGCTTCCCTGGTTTCCCTTCCGCCGCTTCTCCCTTAAAGGGCTTGCCGCCGGATGGACGGGGGCCATTCTGCTTTTGTTTGCCGGTACCCTCGGCCCCTCTTTTGTTGAAAAAATTTCATGGTTTCTGATGATCGGAAGCCTCTCCTCCTTCATGGCCATGAATTTCACCGGGTCCTCCACTTTTACTTCCTTGTCGGGGGTACAGCATGAGATGAAGATTGCCCTGCCTGCACAAATAACCATGGCAGCTCTCGGGCTGGCCGGCTGGATATTCACCAGATTTTTTGCCTTATGAACGGATTTGCCTATCTCCCCGGAGTAGTGACCCTGGAACTGGACGCAGCAAAGTGCAATGGTTGCAGCATGTGCACGATCGTTTGTCCGCATGCCGTATTTGAAATTACCGGCAGAAAAGCGGCGATACGCAACAAGGACCTTTGCATGGAGTGCGGAGCGTGCGCCAAAAACTGTGAAGCCGGTGCGATTACAGTAAAGTCGGGGGTAGGATGTGCGGCAGGGATCATCAATGGAATCCTGCGCGGTACTGAGCCAACCTGCGATTGCGGTTCAGGGAGCAATTGCTGCTGATCATCAAATGAAAATACTATTCAAAAGCCGCCTGGCTTAATTCAGCTCTTGCCTGCCTGTAATCCTGTATGATCTCACGTACAATATCCCCGGCGGGTTTTACCTGGCTGATGAGAGCGGCAACCTGGCCAATTTCCAGTTCGCCTTCCCCGGTGTTGCCGTCGAACATGCCCAGCTTTGCCCGGCCTTTCCCCAGCAGTTCCTTCAACTCTTCCGGAGTGACGCCGGAGTTTTCGAGGCGCTGCACCTGGTCAAGGAACGAATTCCGGAGCAGCCTTACCGGGACAATCTGTTTCAGTGACAGAACGGTTCCTCCATCGCCAGCTTCCACTATCTTTTTCTTGAATTCAGGATGTGCCGATGATTCTTCCGAAGCAACAAAGCGGCTGCCTATCTGCACCCCTTCAGCACCCAGGGCCAGCGCGGCGAGCATGCCGCGGCCGGTGGCAATCCCTCCTGCAGCGATAAGCGGCAGGGTTGTGGACTGCCTGATCAGGGGAATCAGGGTAAAAGTGGTGGTTTCTTCCTTCCCGTTATGGCCACCGGCTTCAAAGCCTTCCGCCACAATGGCATCTACCCCTGACTGTTCACATTTAAGTGCCGATTTTACATTGGCAACCACATGCACTACCGTGATTCCGTGTTTTTTCAGCACCGGGGTCCAGGTTGCAGGATTTCCGGCAGAAGTAAATACAATTCGCACCCCTTCCCGGATAATGATCTCAAACTGCTTGTCAACCTGTGAAAACAACAAGGGTACATTTACCCCAAAAGGCTTGTCAGTGGCTGCTTTACATTTCCGGATATGCGTTTCAAGTACATCGGGCGACATGGAACCTGCCCCGAGCAGCCCCAATCCGCCGGCATTGCTTACCGCGGCGGCAAGCCTCCAGCCGCTGCACCAGATCATGCCAGCCTGGATGACGGGAAAGTCAATATTGAAAAGGGAGGTTACCCGGTTATTCATTTGCAATTTGACATGCAATGTGCAAATAGAATGTATTATCCTTTTTTATAAACGATAGATACCAGCGATTTATCGTCCCCTCCCATATTCACGGTAAGTCCGTAAGGCCGGTCGGCAGGGATGGTTACCTGGGCGTCGCCTGCTTTTCCGGTGAGTTGTTCAAGGATGGTTACAGCCTGGTGAACGCCGGTGCCTCCTGTGGGATGGCCCCAGCCGATCAGGCCGCCTGTGGTATTGATAGGTACCCTTCCGTTTCGGGCGGTATTTCCTTCGAGGATGAAATCAGCGCCTTTGCCTTTTTCAGCAAAACCGATGGCTTCCATGCACATCAGTCCGGCAATGGAGAAGCAGTCGTGTATCTCTGCAGTACCAATCTGGTCGCGGGTGATCCCGGCAGAAGCAAGGGCTTGTTTTACGGCTTGCTTGGTGGTAGTCAATTCGGTCGGATCCATCGGAGGCATGGTAATATCCTCTTCCAGCTGGCCCCAGCCGAGTACTTCTATGGCTTCGCTGGCAGGGATGCCGCAACGCTTCAGTCCCTCTTCGGAAACTATCGCAATGGCAGAAGCGCCATCGGAGACCTTGGAACAATCGAAGATATTCAGATGGTCAACAAATGATTTGCCGTTCGGCTCCATCATGCCCAGGGCTTCAAGATCCTTTACAGTATTCTGATGTTCCTGCGCAGTGGGGCAGAGCCGTGCATTGTCGATGGCATTCCTGAACCAGCGTGCCATTGCCTGGCGGGTCTTTTCCCTGCCATATTTTTCAAAATAGGAACCGGCACGGTCGCTGAACTGTCCGGGGAAAAAATAGGCATGACCGTTTTTACGGTTCTTGAACCAGCCTGCACCGGCAAGAAAGTCGGCGCAATAAATTGCTTTCACCGTGTTTTGCACTTCCACACCAATCACTAAAACTACTTCAGCTGTTTCGGCCAGGATGCTTTTGATACCGCTCATCAGGGCCAGTCCGCCGGTGGCACAGGCTCCTTCAACCCTGATGGCGGGTTTGTAGCGCAACCCCTCATCCACAAACGGGAAAAAGGCGGCAAGGTTTGCCTGGCGGTTAAACCGGGATGCCATAAAATTGCCGATCACGCATTCGTCCACGTTCGTTGCCCCGCCGATTTGGGCCAGGGTTCCCTGCCCGGCTTCTTTGATATATTCTTCTAATCCCGGACGTTCTTTTTTCGGGTTGAACTCCTTCCGGCCGGTACCCATTGAAATGGTGTTGTACCCGGCAATCATATATACTTTTCTTCTCATAGTCGTCATTTTTTCACCTCACCCCTTACCCTCCCCTGAAGGGGCGGGAGCCAGGGCAGGGTCTATGCTAAATAATTGTTAATGGGACCATATGCGTGAAAGAACCCGGTGAGCATGACCGTGTTAACGTCATTTTCGTTCATGGCTACCCCGGAACTGACCAGTTGAAGGCCAATTGCACAGGAGCGTGTTGCATAGGTTTTTGATAACTCAGCGCCCAATCCTGACGCAAGTTTTAACTGGTCGAAGTAGCCTTGAAGCATCGTTTCTTTCGACTTGCTGCCCACCACTGATTTCCAGGCCGGCGGCACAGGCATTGAACCAAGTTTTTCATCAACGCCTGACTGAACTTCGCTGATGGCCCGGTAGGCTTTTAAGGCAGGATCATAAATGGCCACAGGCCGTCCTTTTTCATATTTCAGAATACCATCCTTCTGCGACCCGTCGGAATATTGCCCTCCTTTGATGCCATGCGACAGAAGCTGGTCCAGCAGCGGGCTGTGAAGGTTCTCATCCGGCAGGTAAGGATTCATTACCGACATGATGAAACTGCACACATCCACGCCAACATAATCGATAAGCTGGAATATCCCCATTGGGCGAACCAGGTAATCCTGGCTGATTTTATTGAGGGCATAAACAGCCTCAGTAAACGAAAATTCCTTACTCAGTTTATCCACTTCGTTGTTTGCATGCAGAATATCGCGCATGAAATGTCCGTTGCCGATGAAACCCGCCTTATCATGTGAAGGAACAACCACCTTTCGCAGGTTTTTTGCATATTGCCGGGCAAAAGCTTCCACCTCGGGAAGGGTTTTTGCTGCATTGATGATCTCAACCAGCTTCTGTACGGCAGGAGGGTTATAGAAATGGAACCCGATGATGCGGCCATTCAGCCCTGCGCCCTCATCCAGCTTGGTGATGGGAATGGAGGAGGTATTGGTGAAAAACCAGGGTTGATGCGGGTTGTTAGTGGAAATTTGTGAAAAGAGTTTGATTTTCAGCGCAGGATCTTCCTTGATGGCTTCGAATACCATGTGCGAATCATAGGCCGACTCAATCCGTGTGGTGGTTCTGACCAGGCTGATTACATCAAAGATATACTGATCGATGATCTCATCGTTGTCGATCAGGTTCGCATGATCTGCATATACTTTTCGCAAGGCCACCACTTTTTTCTCTGCCATTTTCAACACCTGGGCCTTCAGATATTTCATAACCCCGGACAGGGCCTCGTCAGAAACATCGATGGCATTCAGGACGAAAGGTTTGCCTTTATTCTCGGGCTTCAGGCTGATGTCAGCCATCTCCACAGCGGTAAGCAGCAGGATGCCGCTCCCCATTTTTCCTGCAGCGCCCAGCACGGAAACGTGCTGTAATCGTTCTTCGTAGGACATATTGTTGATAATTTGGGTTTATTTTCTACCTAAAAAAGTTCAAATCGCAAAATGCATTGCTAAAGTGCTAAAGTTACCAGGATGGTTTGCGTTTTTCGAGAAATGCGGTCATCCCTTCTTTGGTGGCTTTGCTGTTAAATTGCCTGCCGAATTCGACGGCTTCGAGTTTCGAAGCCTCTGCAAAATCCATGGCAATTCCCGCACGGATCACTCTTTTTGAAGTGGCAACCGCCTGCGAGCCGTTGGAGGCCATTTTCGCAGCCAGTTTCATCGCTTCTTCCATCAGCATTTCGGGTTCCGTGACTTTTTGAACCAGGCCGATGCGGAGGGCATCGTCGGCGGTTATGGTATCAGCAGTGAGGATCAGGTACAATGCATTGCCAAGTCCGGTAAGCCTGGATAAACGCTGGGTTGCCGCATACCCCGGAATCATGCCCAGGTTCATCTCGGGTTGTCCGAATTTGGCAAATTTGCTTGCGATTCTGAAATCACACGCCATCGCCAGTTCACAGCCACCCCCGAGGGCATACCCGTTAACTGCTGCAATTACCGGAATGGAGAGCTGTTCGAGCCGGTCGAAGGTTTGCTGGCCAAAGGTGGAAAACGCATAGCCTTCCTCTTCGTTCATGTGGACCATTTCAGCAATATCGGCGCCTGCCACAAAGGATTTTCCTTCTCCTGTGATTACCAGGGCTTTTACATCATCGCGCGGCCCGAGGTCATCGAGGAAATGGTTGAACTCTTTGAAAAAGTTTGTATTCAGCGCATTCAGTGCTGCCGGCCTGCTGATGGTAACGAGGGCGATGCGGTCAGCGATCGAAATTTTCAGTATTTGATAATCCATTGTTATTGTATTAACAGTCAGTGTTTTTTCGCGATATAAATGTAGGAAAAAATTTGAATAATTAATATTCAGTTAAAAAACATTTTTACCATGGAAATAAAATTACACAGAGGTACACAGAGGAGGCACAGAGAACCACAGAGAACGGCTTATTGCACAATAAAGCGGGCAACTGTTACTTTGTCGTCCGACTGCAGTTTGAGCAAATAGAGGCCTTTTGGCCAGGAAACTGCATTCAGTTCCGTTGTGATGCTTGGTTTCCCGGAAGGATCAACTGTTCCGGAATACATCATTCTGCCTTCCGCCCCTGATATAGTCACAACCGCCTGGTTCTTCAGCCCGGTTACGGTGAAAGATACCTTGTCGTGCACGGGGTTTGGCTGAATTGACAGGGTTACGCCGGCAACAGGATTTTCAGGGATCCCGGTACACGGATCAAGTGTAATGTGCATCATGCTTGTGGCCTTGTCCAGGCAGGGAGCCAGCGGCCAAACGATGAGTTTTAAATCCGTACCGCCGGATGTTTTATCCTTTATGCCTGGAATGTAAGCAGTTATGAGTGAATCGGGATTGGTAAATGTTCCGTCTCCGGTACTTCCCCATAAAAACCTGAGATAACTTGTAGCCGAGCCATTGACCGGAATCGGTGAGATATACCAGCAAACCGTGGTATCATTTCCTGCGAAGGCGGTAGGGGTGTCAATAATACGCATTTCGGTAGTGTCGTGCCTGGTTGCGGTACCATCGCTGGTAGCTACGGCATACCGGGTTGTTTGAGGTGGCTTGACCTTTGGATTTTGCAGGGTAGAGGTAAATCCCGGGGGAATGGAGGTCCAGGAAAATGTATAATTTCCGCTTCCGCCATATCCATAGGCACGCAGCAGTGCTGAGTCGGAAGTGGCGGAATTGCAGATGATAGCCGGGGTTACCGAGGCGGCGGAAGAGAACACATTGTCATAGGTATAAGAAGCAATCCGTGTTTGCCATCCGCTGGAAGAGGTGGTGGTATAATATTCTGTGGTAAACCAGAATGTTGTGGGGGCAGCCGGATCGATGCTCAGTGCGCTGTAGTCGCCCCAGCGGCTCCGGCCGTTCCAGTTGCCGGTTTGAGAACCACCTCCGTTTACAATGGTTTTTTCCATGATGGTCATCTGGTTGATCGGGTCGTTTTTCAGCCTCCCGGTATAGCGGATGCCAGGGTACATGGTTGAGCTTGATACGGAATAACCCATGGAGATCGTGCCGGCCGTATCCTGTGCAATACTGCCCATCCATCGTGAGTGGCTGTCGGGCGCATAGGTTGCCTGCTGGTATATGCTCCAGGCAGAGCCGGTTTTCCTTAACTCATACCAGCGGACCCCTCCCTTTCCCGATCCGGCATCTACCGTGTGATTCAGCACCATGGATGAATAGCCGCTGAATTTCCGGTATTGCAGCCGGTACATCAGGCGGTCGCCGAGTGTTTCGAGTTTTTGGGGTGACCCGAGCTGTGAAATTCCTGCTCCCCATCCCAGGGTGCCGAACGGAGTGACATTCAGGTAGGTAAGGTTTCCAAATGTTGAATTGGCCGGGGTATTCCAGTCTGAATGAAACTCATAGATTCCCAGGCGCTGGGTCCCGTTGGTGCGGATGTAGGTGAAATAGTTTGGGGTTCCCAGGGCAGGGAAGGTGCCGTCGCAATCAGCCGGCAGGAGGGAGATAAACCCGTCACTTCCCGGTGAAAGGTTGAACGAAATCCTCGCGGCATCAGGATTCCCTGCCAGCATGGCATTCCGGTCGTAGGAATAGGCTCCGTTGCCTACCCAGCCTGCGGCACCCGGACCAAAGTTGTTGGTGGACATGTAATAGGCATCGGGCCAGATGCCGAATTTGGGGTAATCGGGCATTGAGCTGAATTCATATACCCACCGGTACCAGCTGCCCGTTGGGTCGGGAGTTTGCGACACCGCGATCATCTGGTAGAATGGTGCCGTGGATGATCCGTTGGGAAGGGAAAACTGGGAAAAAAGCCAGCGGTTGGCCAGTTCATCAAACAGAACGATGGCATCCCCGTCATTTGAATTGTGCGGCATTCCCGACCATACCGTGCTGTTGCCTGCAGGACCAAAAATTCTTGCCCCGCTTTTATTGTAAATGGAATAGGAGCAGTTGATCACCTGGAAATAGTGGCTGAAGCCCACATCGCCGTGGGTATCGGGAGGAACATAGCCCCCGAGGTTTCCCATCCCGTCAAAATTCTGGATGGTGGTATCGGTAAGCAAACTGCCGAATTTGTCCTGCATACCCGGATACCGGGTGAGGCCTTCACGAAGGTTGGTCCCGGCGTCGTTCATCGGATCAACATAGTTGTTCACCACGCCGTCTTTCCAACTTCCGTCGGCAGGCAGCAATGCTGTTTTCGGCAAATCCCGGAGAGGGGGTGAAATGTCAAAATACACTGCATGGTCAATGGCCGGAACCAGCCGGGGGGCATCCTGGGCTGAAGCTGTCTTCAGGGTAAACAGCAATATTACAGAGAGGTAAAACATGTTTTTCATAAGGCCGGGGTTAAAACACAAAAATAGCGTTATTCTTCATTCGAATTTAAAGCATATAAAACAATTGACCAATTTGTCGAAATTTGTATATTTGTTCTGAGTTCTTCAAACTTAAAACCTTCTTTATGCTTCAGAAAACATTTCATACCGATACAATTCATGGTTTCCGGCAATTGTGGGCCGACCATGTCCAGGATGGTTTTCATCCCAATACGGCGATCATTTTTTCTTCTGTTGAACTTGATCTGAAGGAAATTGTCGGCTTTCTCGGGCAGCAGCAGGTCAGTGTGTTTGGCTGCAGTTCGTGCGGCGAATTTTTATATAATCAGCAGGATCATGTTATTACGGAGGGTGGACTGGTGTGTTTGATGATGGATATGAAGCCTGGCAGCTTTGCCATTAAATTATTCCCAGGTTCGGGGCAAACTTCATTTGAACTGGGGAATCATATCGGGAAATGGGCCGGAGATGTTTTTGAAAAACCGGCAATACTTATCCTGGCCAGCGGTCTTGACACCGACGGAGAGCAACTGGTAAGGGGGATTCAGAAGGTTGCCGGAAACGAAATTACCATGTTCGGAGGGCTCGCAGGGGATGATGCGCGGTTTCAGGAGACCTTTGTTTTTTCCGAAAACAACCTTGAGAATAACGGGGCCATCGCCATGGCTTTTAATACAAAAATTTACGATATTCAGGGGATTGCTACCAGTGGCTGGGTCAGCATTGGTGCCGACAAAGTGATCACCCATGCAGAGGGGAATGTAGTATATACCATAGACGGTGAGCCGGCCCTCGATGTATACAAGAATTACCTCAGTGTGAGTGATGCCGACCTCCCTGAAATAGGGGTTGAATACCCGTTGCTGATTAAAAGGGCCGGCGCCCAGGATGTTTTGCGGGCGGTTGTCAATGTCGATCCTGTGAAAAAATCGCTGATGTTTGCCGGTACAGTTCCCAATGGCGCCATTGTCACCTTTTCCAGTTCACCCGGATTTGAGATCATCGAATATACCCGGAACAAAGTAATGGAATTTCATGAAAAAAACAGGGAAACCGATGTATTGATCCTCTTTTCCTGCATGGCGCGTCATAATGCACTTGGGCCCAGCATTTCGGAAGAGATCGATGAAGCATGGCAAAACTGGACAAGGCCCCTGATCGGCTTCTTTACCTATGGTGAGATCGGAAATAATTACCACGCTGCATGCGATTTTTTTAATGAAACATTTACGATGGTTTCCTTAAAACAAAAACCCGATGTCACATAAAATTCTTTCACTTATTGAAGAGATAACCGGGATTCAGAATCCGGACGAGTTTTCCGAAAAAAAGGAATTTATCCTGAATGAGTTAAGAAAAACTCATTCGGAATATGAAAAACTGCAGTTTAAATATGAACGGTCAAGCAAGGAAAAGAGCATCTTTTCGTCTTTGCTGATCAGAACTTCAGCCGATCTGAAAAAAGTTTCCGACAACCTGAAAATCCGCGCCGAAGAACTGTCCACCCTGCTTACCACAATTCCTGCGTATGTCTATTTCAAAGACACACATCTCAAATATATGATCGTGAACCAGCCTTTTGCCGAACTGGCAGGGGTTCCTACATCACAAATCACCGGGAAAACTATCCAGGATATTTTCCCGGGATATAAAAACCTCGATTATATCAAAAATGAAAGACAGGTGATTGAATCTGGTCAGGCGTTATATGATCTTGAAGAAGAGATTGAAGTCAACGACCGGAAGCGGTGGGTGAACAGCAATATTGCGCCTATACGGAATGCTGAAAACCAGATCATTGGTTTGATCGGTATCTCCTGGGATATAACTGACCGTAAGCAACATGAAGTAGAACTCCGGCAGTCGAAAGAGCTTGCCGAGGCAGGCACCCATGCGAAAAATGAGTTTATCGCAAGCATTTCCCACGAATTTCGCACCCCGATGGCGGGAATCCTTGGATTATCTGAAATTCTGAAGAATTCCCCCCTCGCGGCCGACCAGATGGATCTGCTGAAAGGGATCATCTCCTCTGCAGAAAATCTGCTGGTACTGCTCAATGATGTTCTTGACTTTTCAGCAATTGAAGCAGGTAAAATGGAACTGGATTACCAGCCTTTCATGCTCGATCGTGTGATGGAGGATATTACACTGGTAATGAAAATGAAAGCAGAGGAAAAACATCTGCAGTTCAACGTTTTCATTGAGAAGGATATGCCGAACCTTCTCATCGGCGATTCACAGAGAGTGCGGCAGATACTGATCAACCTGGCAAACAATGCCATCAAATTTACAGAAACAGGGAAAATAGATGTTCGGATCGGCCAGGTGGAAGATTCTGGCAACAAGGCCATGATCCGGTTTGAGGTGGCGGATACCGGCATCGGAATTCCTGCTGATGCGCTGGATTCACTTTTTCGTGTTTTTTCAAGGGTTAAGCAGGATAAAGCAAAGTTAATAGCGGGAACAGGGCTGGGCCTTTCCATTTGCCGGAAACTCACTGATTTGATGGGGGGAACGATCGGAGTAGAAAGTGCGCAGGGGAAAGGTTCCATATTTTGGTTCACTCTGCCGTTTACGCTGTCAAACCTTCAGAAGAACAAGTCTCCGAACCCTATCCGGGAAGAAACCGCAGAATTCACCAAAAAAGTAGTGCTCGTTGCCGAAGACAATGTCATAAACCAAAGGATCGTCAATTTCCAGTTGCAAAAAATGGGTTTTGAAGTCGATATTGTAGGCGATGGTCAGCAGGCATTTGAAAAATACAATTCCCGGATATATGACCTGATCATTCTCGATATTCAGATGCCGGTCATGGATGGTTATCAAACGGCCAAAGCCATACGGGAAGCGGAAAAGGGCACCTCAAAACACTCCTCAATCATTGCTTTAACAGCCAATGCCATGAAAGGCGACCGTGAATTGTACCTCAATGCCGGCATGGATGAGTATGTGAGCAAGCCCTTTACGTTCGAGACTTTGCAAAAAACCATTACAGGACTGATCGGATGATTCTGCTACAACCAGATTTCAACCAGGTTGTTCGCGTGATCCAGGAGGCCTGAAAACTGATCAGAGGGAATTACTGCCCCGCCTTTGCGGTACTTGTTTTCTTCACGGGTAAACTTTACCGGTTCGCCATTGATTGAAATTGCTTTTGGCCCAAAACAACCCTCCTTCACTGAGTATGTGAATGTGACCGGATGACCCATGAAATTCATGGCAGCAGACAATCCATCCAGGGAATGTGGCATGACCGGATCAATAATTATTTTTCCCGAGTCGGTACGCAAACCAAGCAATCGTGAAACAATGAGCCCGATATATATACCCGGCCCGCTCGAATAAATCCGCCAGCCTCCTCTTAAAGTAATTTTTCCGGATTTAATTTCATCATAACGTTCATCAGCCTCATAGCGGTTTTTAAATGCAACATCCGAACTGCTGTAGTAACAATTCGACTGCCGGATATCACTGCAAGGCACTATGTTCCTGCATGAAACCGGAATGGCCTGGCGAAGTGCTTTCAAAAAGGCGTCTGCCCTGCCGGTAAGTGCCTGCGATTCGGCATACCGGATATGTTCATGCACATACATGATGCCGATCTCGCGGCCAAAGTAGGTGCTGCTTTCGGCCCTCTGAAACAGCGTTTGAATGCCCCCGTTGTATTTGAGCGGACGATTCATCAAACGGGCGCCGTCAGGCCCCTTCAGGTGTTGTTCAATCAGGTCCTGGTGATGCGATGCCTGTTCCGGGGTGAAAATTCCACTTATAATGCCACGGTTCATGGGCAAAATACTATACTGAATATTGGTCTTTTTATCAGCCGGGTGCAGCAGCAAACTGATGCTGCGGTCCTCTTCCACCAGTCCATATCCTGCAACCACGCCATCCCTGACAAGATATTTGTTGAAATCTGATTTAATCTGCGCGCAGATAGCTTCCAGTTCTTCAGCTTTTTGTGTTTGGCCGGTTTTTTCAAACACCGCCTTGTATTCAGAAAATGCCTGGTAATTCATCTCTACCGTCCAGCTTGAAATCATGCGTTGTGCAAGTTCTTTGCTGACAGGTTGCAGTGAATCATTCCAGTCGCCGCCGCCAAAGGGAACCAGGGAGGTGCCTGGGATGAACGATTTGACAATCATGTGTATAAGCCGTTCAACATGTTCGGTCAAAGGGGTTGTTTCAGCTGCGCAGGCATCTTTGTCGTGGTAATACGGTAAAATTTCATCCAGGATTTCGATATCTCCGGTCGCTTTGATGTAGTTGCTCAGTGCGATCAGGCACCAGTAAAACACATCTCCATGGGAGCTGTCGGCACGAATCGTATGATAGTTGTCGAACATCCACCATTGGGGCCAGCCGCCATCGGAATTCTGATTTGAGAATATGATGCGAAGTACCGATTTTGCTTCAGGATACTTTTCCATGCACAGCAGCAGGTCAAACGGCCCCTGGGCAATATCGCGGGTACCCCACGCAGCCCCGCTGAACTGCTCGAGGCCGTAGGGTGTTAAAAAATGGGTCAATGCATTCATGCCATACCAGGGCAGGATTTCCCGGATGGCTGCCATATCTTCCTGGTCGCTTTTCAATGAAAGGTTCATGCTCAGGTCCTGCCATACTTCCCGGGCGTCGGCTGTATCTGAAGTAAATTGTTTATCAGGGTCTTTAATTTTTCCTTCATCAGATAACCCGCAAACTTCTCCGATAAAACTCATGCAGAAATCCGATGTTTCACGTACATCGAGAACCAGGAATTTTTCGTTGCGGCTTGTTTGATCCGCATAAAGCACCTCATCACCACATGCCTTGTACACAGTATTCAGGGTATTCACAATGATCCTGAATTGTGCCCGGGGAAATTTGGCGGCAATCATGCTTTCCGGGTTGGGCCTGGCGACAAATTCACAGGTGGAATTTCCCGGGAAAACTGTCCAGCCATTCAGGGGGTCGAAATGATGTGTGATAAATAAATTTACATCCGGGCCGCTGATCACTTTGAAATCGAGGTTTACCCTTGCGGATTTTTTAGAGGTCCAGGTCCGCACCTGGAAGCAATATTCACCATATTTATAGATCCACCGGCAATGATTTAACCCGATCTCATAAGCTGAAGGAATGCCAAGCATGAACTGGCTGCCATTTATTTTAACAAAAATCCGCTGCCCTGTCTCCCGGGCCAGGTTAAACTGGCTGGTGCAAATCGAAAGAAAAACATTAAAATTGGTGTTCCCCTGCGAAAGATGAGAATTGAATACCCCAAAGGCAAAGGATGTTGTTGAAATAATATTCTCGTCAGGTGCAAACCCGGCTTTCGCCTGCATGATATGTGCATGCGGACGGTCGGCCAGAATTTCTTTGGCGCGCAGCATCACATGATTGTTCCGGCTGCAGAAAAATGAAAGCAGTCGGTCATTTTCTTTTTCACAATGGCGCCTTTCTTCGCCAAAAAATGCTGACAATTCCCCGTCAGTCAAATCAGCTACAGGTAAAAAGTCAGACTGCTGGAAGATGTTTTTATCCGGAATAAACACAGAATGAACATCCCGGGATGTTTCTTCATTCCCAAACTCAAGGAACAAATCGGATAATTGAATCAAATCATCTACGGAAGTTGCCAAAGGATGGTCGTGCCGAAAGGTAGCTGTAAAAGTGCTTAGATGATGATGCCCGGCTGCCAGGGTAAATGGTTTTTCCTGCAAAGCAAGCACAGAGGATTCCCCGGAATATTCGCCGGTGAGGACGGGGGCATAAAGTGCTTCCGCAATACCGGTCTCCCTGATGGTTTTTCCATAGAACTGCATGCCATCCACACTGGCAGAGAGGGCCCGGTTATTACAAGCCATCATCAACCAGGGATTGCCGGCGGATTCTTTCATGTTCTGACGGCAGCATATGACAGAACCATGGTTTACATCTTCGAGAATACGCCGTTCAAGGTACTGGCTCACATAATATTCGTTGACCAATCCGTTTGAGATCGTTTTCAGACCTGCATCCTGAAGATAAATCAAATCGAGTTCAACAGCCTCTTCGGAATTATTGAGGATATCGATGCGCCACTGCCAGCTCAAACTTTTTTTTGAAAGCCTGAGTTCGCAACGGTAATCAATACCTGCCCAGCTGCCCCTTGTGGTATACGAATCTTTGTTTATTTCGCAATGACTGTTACTTTCCGGTCCCAACAACGCAGTGTGTTCAATACGGGTTGTCCTTTTCCTCAGATAAAGGTTAGTTCCCGATTTTGAAAAAGGTGTTGCAGAAGTAAGACTGATCCTGACAGGAGCAGCTTCAATGTGCTGCACAGTTCCGTTTTCAAGGAAGTCGAAGGAGAGTCCCTGAGCATTTTTCAGCCTCTTTTTTTTATTTAATGACATTGACCTGTACGATTAAATTATGGTGTACCTGACAAACAGGGTCATCTCTTTTTTATGCTTATGGGCGTAGGTAAAAGCTATTCGTTTTTCATCACGAACCATTTTAACCGCCTCACCATTCAGTGCTGCAGATTGGATGGTGTAAACATTTGCCCCTTCGAATACAATTTCCCCTCCCAGGTCGCGATCTCCGGAAAGCGTTAACTCCAGGTGTCCGTCCTTTTCTGCAAAACCGAGAATATCAGAGGTGCTGTGCAGGATTTGCAATCCGTCGGATACCTTCAGGCACACCGGGGTTAAAACACCGTACAGGGCAGGCCAAACCAGCTCTTCCTGTGTATAGGGAATGGAGATGATTTCGCCGGTTTCGGGATGAGTATAGGTAACTTTGCCTGTATGCTCTTCGTTGTAGTAATTCGCCATGAATAGAATTGCGGATTTTTCATCAGTAAACCGCTCTCTCACCGTAATATTTTCATTTCCGGCAGCAGCCTGTCTGAGTTTTGCCTCCGATGCAGCGAGTATAGCGGTATATACCGGTTTTTGCCCTTCCGTATCGAATCCGATCCAGGTGCCCAGGTGAATTACCGTTCCTTTTCCGAGAGGCTTGGTGAATCCGCAGGGAGTGCCCCGGAGCGTTCTGGCAATTATTGTTGCCCCGGAAAGCGATTCTTCAGAAAAGGTGATTTGAGGATTGGCACATTTGATATCTTTCAGATCAAAAACATCGATCAGCGGGGAGTCGATGGTTTCTGCTCCGGAAGGCGAAACAGCCAGAGCATCACGCAGGATGGTGCATGTTTTCTGCGATAGTTCCCGGTCGGGCAGGTAAGGAAAAATAACACAATTGCCGCCGGCTTTGGTATAATCCACCAGGGTCTGCTGATCGAGGGCATTCATCTCATCCGTACAGAAGGCCCACACCTGCTTATATTTAAGCAACGTATCGGCAGCAGCCTTGCTCAGATCAGCCATGTCGTACTCCACGTTGAGTACCTGGAGCGCTTTCAGCAGTCCGTCGAAATAGGCCGGCCTGCGGATGGCAGAAGGGGTGAATTGCAGCCCGAATCCATTATCAAAAGGTCTTTCCAGCTCTGTAGCATAATACGGAGGATAGAATAAAACGCATACCTCCGCGTGCCGCTTTGCATTCACGATCAGTTCTTCGGAGGTTTTAATGATCCTGCTCATCCGTTTCACCAGGGAAAAGGCGCTGGTGCGTTTGCCTTCTGCCGTGAGCGGGTTGAACCAGTAAAATGTTTCACCGGAATAGCCCTTGTGGCGAGGATTGCGCCCCTGGGAGAACATGTAATAGTTCCAGCCGGTCAGCCCGTTTGCCACACTTGCCTTGTAAAACAACTCCATCTCCCGCGGATTGGTTACCACATGATATTCTCGCGATCCACACTGGAACTCAGCGGCAAACAGAGGCTTTTTCCCCTGCATGGCATAAGTAATGTCATTGATGATCCGGTCGTCGTGCAGGTTGCGGTAGGAAACAAATTCAGGGATATGATCCACTCCGAAAATGATCTCACTTTTTTCTTCAAACAAATCTTCATACATGGTGATGTTCACCGGGAATTCATATCCGTTGCCGTAAATCCAGCCGGGAAGGTTGTGATACAACGGAACATGTATGCCCCTCGCCCTGGCCAGGCCAGCCAGCATTCTCAGGTAATCCCCGTAATAGCGCCGCCAGAAGCAATGCCATTCATAATCACGTCCGCGATCGTGTTTGGATGCATAAGGCAGCCTGCCGTCGGGAGGAAGCTCAATATGGGCGAAATCCGGGTAACGGGTATTCAATAAACTGTTTACTTCGGCAATCGAGGTGAACTTGTCCGACAGGTATGCGATGAAGTGATCTTTTACCTTGTTGCCATAATCCGCCTGTTTCGCCAGCCAGGAGAACACCCCGATCTCATTGCAGATCTGCATCATGATAATGGGGCCGCCGGCAGATATTTCCCGTTTACTGATGAACGGCATGATTTGATCATACCACAGGGTAACCTTTTCCAGGTAATTGGGGTTGAAGAGGCTCACTCCGTCACTTTGAATGATCTCCCCTCTGCTGTTACGCATCTTCACTTCGGCACCGTGCTGCGCCATAAACCAGTCGGGGAGACCGGCTCCCCTGTACTCTGCCAGGATGAAAGGTCCGGGTTTTACGATACAGGTAAATCCATGGGACTGGCAAAGCTGAAGCCAGCCTGCCAGGTCGCGTTCGGGACAGGTGGTGCCGTCAAAATCGAATAAGCCCTCTTCCGGCTCATGCCATGTCCATGGAATGTAGGTGCTGATGGTGGTTAAACCAGCATCTTTCGCTTCCTCCAGGTGCAGGTCCCAAAGGTCCCTTTTGATCCTGAAATAATGGATCTCCCCGGAATTTAGAAATACCTTTTTATCGTTAAAATAAAAGTTGTCTTCTTTAATTCTGAATTTCATTTGTCAGATTTTATTTGTCACACTTCTTTGCCTGAGAAGTTCCTTGATTTCATGGCTTCGTTTCTCCGTAAGCGAGTACTTAAGAACAAAGAATATTGAAAAGAGGCTCAGCAACAGTGGCAGCCCGATCTCAACCACGCGCATCATTAAAAGCGTATACGGACTTTGCTGGGTGAGCGGTACGATTTTGTTTTCAATTGAACCGAGTTCACTGTCCAGCAAAACCATAGAGGATGCAGTGTTCATACTGGCAAGCCGGTTGTTTACCCCGGAAATATCCTGCATGATGACATCATAGTGTTCCCTGCTGTTTTTCGTTTCCAGCGATTTGGCTTCCAGGTGCGACCTCAGCTCAAAAGAATACATCCTGGCCTTTACAAGTTTCGTCTCCAGCGTAAGGGGAATGGCCATTGCAACGAGGGCATTCATCAGGGAATCCTTCACCCCGGGCACCACGTTTGCCAGAAGCGATTGAACCTGTTCCAGTTCACTGGTTGTAGCCTTTGTGGTGAGGAGTGCATTCGACAGCATGTTTTTCCGCTCTGCCGGGTACGCGGTCAGGATCCGGTTTGCTTCGTCAGGTTCCTTAAGTGATTCTTTGTCAAGATAGGTCGTGTATTCTTTTGATTCGGTGAGCGCTTCAGCGACCTTGGTTTTCGTGTTTTCCAGCCACTCCTTATTGGTACTGTTCAGCCCATGGTAGCCTTTCCAATACTGAACGATGCTTCGCATCTCCCTGACGCTTCCCTGTATCTTATCGACCTTTGTGACCTGGGTTTCATCGAACATGGTAAATACGATCAGCACCCCGGTTACAAAGCTGGCCAGGGCAGATCCCATTTTGATGAACCACCAGAATACCGAGTAATAACTGCCCTCTGAACGATAGCCGGTCTTTAATTCATCTTCGTCACAGATGTCGCCCACCATGGAAGATCCCAGGGTGAAGAAAAACAACATTCCGGCAGAAAGCAGCACCGTGGGGATGATGATCAGGTAGGGATGTGAAGGGTTATAGCATACAATCTTTGAAAGCTGTGCCAGGCACATGAGGATAATAGAAATGGTGAGTGTGTTTCTTTTACCCAGTTTCGGGCTGATCCAGTTGAGGGGAAAAACTGCCAGCACCCCGGTAATCGCCCATATCATCCCGTTGATCGCAAGAAGGTATGCTCCGGCAATTTTATCTCCCCCGAAAACATAAAAAATAGGGATATAAGACCCTATCAGCTGGACGAAATTAAAGCCCATGGCGAGCGTGAAGATCGTCAGCGTCAGCATGATAAAATTCCGGTTTCCGGTGGTACGTTTCATGTCTTTCCAGAAGGGCGTTTTTTCGTGAGTGGCGGCTTTTACAAATCCCGGTTCACGTAATTTGAAAAACCACCAGAAAGAAAGCGGGATCAGAATAGCAGCGATCATCAGGGAGACGTAGCGCATGCCATCGGCTTCATTTCCCCCGGGGCCTTTAAAAATTTCCATGCTGGCAAGCGCAAAAAGCCAGGGTGTGCCCATGGCAAAAAGATTGCCTACAAAACTCTTGGCGCTGAACAAACGGGTGCGTTCGTGGTAATCGGTGGTCATTTCCATTCCAAGAGCACCGTGAGGGATCTCAAAAAGATTCACGGCAGTGAAAAACAGCAGAAGGGAAAAAAGAATATAGCCAAGCTGAAACCATTGGAAACCCGTATCCGACGGGAACCAGGTACGCACCATATCGCCCTTTGGAATCCACCAGATGACGACAAAAAAAACTGCCACGAGTATTCCGCCTATCAACAGGTAGGGGCGACGCCGTCCCCAGCGGGTACGGGTATTATCGGAAAGGTGACCGATAAACGGATCAGAAAGGGCGTCCCATAAACGGGGTACGATCAAAATGGCTCCAAGCCAGAAAGCGCTCAGTCCCAAACTGATATTGCCCATCAGCCCGACAAGGATCCCGGCAATGTTGAAAAGGGCAATAGGAATGATTCCGCCAGCCCCATAAGCTGCCAGCTGTGTGAATCGAATCCTGTCTTCTGGTTTTGTGGTGTGATCTGCGATTGCTTCTTGTTCTTTCATAAGGGCGGTGGATGAGTTGAACGCTAATAATAAATCACTACTTCTGCGGGGCACTCTTTCACAGAGATCTCCCTGTTGGTAAAATCGCGGCTCTCTTTTCCGTTAACAGTTATTTTTGAAGGAAGTTTTGAACTGTTGAAGTTTTTGATTTTTATTCCGCCTTCAGGCAGATTTACATTGCCAAGAATTGAAAAGACATATATCTGCTTCACTTTTTTTATTTCGTAGGAAATCGCGCCATAATAGGTCGGCAGGTTTTCAACAGACATTCCGGAGGGTGAATCTATCCAATCCTGGTAAAGGGCGGAGGCCAGGACAAGCGACTGGTCAAACTCGTTTTCATACACAAACATGGATCTGATGGCATTGATAAAGTCGCTGCCAACCCAGGTATGGGGCATGTCGCCAATATATCGTGGAATCCGGTAATCTTTCCATACCACTTCAGCCCAGTGGTTCCACCCCTGCGGCCGCTGATCCCCTAAGAAAAAACTAATCAGTTCATGTGCCCTGTCCGGCTGATCCAGAAGAATAAACGAGCCGATTAAACGGTTCTCATACGGTGTGTAATTGATCCAGTCAAGCTTGCCGTCACGCCGGTTATTGAAAAATTCATAATACTTGTCAAACGTGTTAAATACCTGCGGTTTTGGCAAATTGTTCAGTTCGTTGCACGGGGTTAATGCAATTGTGGTTGATGTTGCATCAAAATCACCCAGTTCGGCACAGCCGGGCAGGTAATTTATTTTCTTTGTTTTCATTGCGAGCTGCAATGAGTTGTAAAGATTTTCCCTGAATGTGTCGCGAATTTTAGCGATTCGTTCACCGGTTTCTTTTTCCCCGAGGATGTTCTGAATTTCCGCCGCATCCTTCAACCCTTTCATGGTAAAGAAGTTATCCCAATACGAATGCATCGGTTTGGCAGAATAGCCTTCATGACTTATCGATTCGGTAACCAGTCCGTAGCAGGCCCGCACACTGTCGTTTCCGTATTTGTAGTAATCCGTTGATCTTTCGGCGATCAGTGATTCGATATATACTACCGCTTTCAGCACATTTTTGTTTTTCGCCCTTAAAAATGCAGTATCCTTCGTGAAATTAAAATATTCACGGATCAGGTAAATCATCTCCCCGTGGCTGTCGTTTTCCGGAACCGGATCAGGGCCTCTGCGGTCAACCACGCAGGGAACTTTGCCGTTTTCATATTGAAACCCGGTGTACCAGTCAATAAAATCCTTTACCTCCTGCGTGATACCGGATTTTAACAACGCGGATGAGGTCAGCGCACCGTCGCGGATCCAGCTGCGCTCATACGAACGGGAACCAGGCTGGATTCCTGCTTTGTCGCGGTTAACCAGGATGTATGCCAGGTTTGATTTGTAGGTGTTTACAATCCGGTCTGCCGATTCGGGCAGGTTAAACCTGATATGCCCGACTTTGGTTTTCCAGAATTCCACCGCTTTTTCCGACTCTTCCGCGACATTTCCAGAGCCGGTATTTTCGACAGTTGACTTGTTTGGATAAAAAGGCACAACCAGGAAAAACCCCGTGCGCTCACCCGGTTTGAGGTGAAACGTGTATTTTATCACGCCACTGGCCAGCCCGCTTTGATCGACCGCGTATTTGCTTTGAGGAAAATTTCCTTTGCGCAAAAGATCGGCCATATTCCCTTCATCAAAAACAGATGCTCCGAATGAATCATATTTTATTTGAGACTGAATCAGTTTGTCGTCTATGGCTAAAATATTATTATCCAATTCTTTGATAGAATTTATTTTTCCCACGCCCCCGGTGAGGTTCAAAAACTGGTAATATGGATTTACCTGGTACGGGCGGATCAGCAGGTACAACCCGAAATCTTTTGGCTGCATGGAAAGATTTTCAAACGAATAGCTGATGAAAAGCCTTGAATTGACATTTGCCTCCCCGCCGGCGGTGACGTCAGTAACAAATTTCAAATCATTGCATACCCAGGTTACCGACGGCACAAAATCAAATTCGCCTTTGTCCCGGGAACCGCCCATGGATTGAATTGATTTCACATTGCTCCAATTATACAGGGTATCCCCGCTCTTTATAACCGGTTCGATGGAAAACCCCGCTTTTTCGGCCTCAACCATCCCGTCTTCATTGATAAGCGCTTCCTTTATATCATTGTTAACCCCCGTAATGGTCCAGTAGGATGCCTGTTCCAAAAAATACCGTGGATAATCGCCCGCATGGGAGTTTTTTGCGGTATATATCAGAAAATCATTCATGGTCAATGAACTGCTGACTTCAAGGAATGTAATTTCTTCTATACCAAATCCTTTTTCAGAATTGCTTTTTCCCGGGATGATCTTTACATATCTGGCTTCAGCTTCGGCCAGCCTGATAAAGCTTACCTCGCTTTGATTGGATTGAACGGAATAAACTTTCTCCCATTTTTTTCCATCCTCCGACAAAAGGATGTCAAAGCTTTTTGCATAATAGTTTTTCAGCCAGTTGATCTTCAGTCCTCCGAATTCTCTCCGGGTTTTAAAATCAACCACAATCTCCTGGTTCTTCACGTCCCTGCTTTGCCAGTAGGTCACTTTTGACTGGTCGGTAATGAATTCCGGTGGATGGTTTTTTACCGAGGAGGAGGCTGTTACCGAGGGTGCCGGGTATGCATGTGTTTCGGGAGGAAGCGGTTCAAACCGGAGGTCATCGATCCAGATCGTCCCTTTGCCCCCGACAAAAGAAGCAACGGTAAATTCAACCCTGTCGATCCGTTTTAAATTTTGGTCATTTACAGGTCCCCAGGCAAAACTGATATGTCTTTTCTTTATCCTGATTTTTTTCCACTCCTGCGGAAAGGTATAGTTGCGGTTGCTCACCCACCACACGTTGTTCCCGGTGCTGTCGATGAATTTTATTTCAAAATTATTGGCAGGGGATTCGGCTTTTACATAAAATGAAAATTCGTAGTTGTCGGGGAGATCGATCGGGAAAAGCTTCTGAATTCCCCCGTAGCCGGTACCATTGGTAAAATCGTAATCGAATCGCACTGCATTGCCGGTGAACCCTTTTTCAACGGTTAAATTCAGATTCACCCCGTCGGATCTGATAAAACTCCAGCCGGCTTTGTTTTCAAATTCGTCCAGTGTACGGATTTGCGCCTGGATAAAGGTGGTTGTAAGAATCAAAATGATGATTGGTGCGATTTTTTCTCTGATCCTGGTTTTCATTGCCTGACGCGTTATTACTTAAGGTAACTACCTGTTTGCCAACTAATAATTTCTCGCAGATTTTCGCAGATTTTCCCGCAGATTTTCGCAGAAAAGTAATATTCGTTGTTTAATATTTTAGTTTGTTCTGCGGAAATCCGCGATTCCATCTGCGGAAATCTGCGAGAAACTTTTTCTCAATACTTATTTCAAGTAGGTATATCCAAGTTTATTCAACCCCTGCTGAATCACAGGATCTTTCATCATATACTCCCATACCAGTCCTGTCCTGAAATTTTCAATCATCATCAGCATCGGCCCCTGGTCTATCCCAATATAATCATCATTGAACCATTTTGCAGTCGGATTGAACGAATCGTAATACCCGTATTTACCCCACAGCTGTTTCCCATACTTTTTATTCATGGATTTAATGGCTGGCAATACGATTTCGGGAGCAAACGGCAGGGATGAAAGCGCCGCATACGGTGCAATGGTTCCATCGTCGAAATAGTTGTAATCGGCACCGCTTGTTCCTCTTCCGGCATATCCCAGGAATTTCTTATCCTTAAAATTATATTTTTCCGTAGGTCCGTCACAGGCAGTGATCCCCCAGCAAAGCGAATCATACCCGATCCAGCCTTTGGGATTCTCCATGGCGTATTGCCGCTGAACATAAGTTGCCCTCCGGGAGTTTTCCGCATAATCAATCCCCTTTTCCTTCATGTATTCATCCGCAATGCCCCGGTAATCAATAAATGCCTGTGAAAACTGGTGGCCGAATAATGGAGGGAATGCCACGTGGGAGAGGCCTTTGTATGGAGTATTCCATTTATAGGTCGATAACCATGCCTTGTAGCTTTGTGCGGCATTCTGCATCCCGCTGCCGGCAGCCAGTACATAAAGGAACAATCCTTCGTTGTAACCGCTCCATCCATAATCATGCTGGCCTCCTTCGGGTGTCCAGCCCATGGAGATGGTGGAGGCGAATTTTCCCGTTGCGGGCATCTGCATAAAATTCCAGTCAATTCTTCCAAGTAACACGGCTGCCAGGGACCGGATTTGCTTTTCAATGTCATTGTCGAGGTTGTAGTAGTTCCGGGCAAAGATGATCCCCATCATGAGGATGCCGGTATCGATGGAGGAGAGCTCGCATTTCCATTCACGGGTGCCGGAATCCATTCTTAGGAAATGATAATAAAATCCCTTGTAGCCGGTTGCATTTGAATCGGTACTCTGAACGGAATGGATAAAGAATTCAAGAATTTTCAACGTGATGGCTGCCGCTTCTTCGCGTGTAATCCACTTTCTTTCGGCTCCGATTGCAAATGCAGGGATTCCGAAACCTGTAGAGGCAATGCTGGCCGGAGCCCACCTGGCCGTGCGGTCTTTTACAATTCCTTTTTCGGGATGATGTTCTTTTAAAAAGAAGAGGAATGTTTTACGCTGAATGGAATCGAGCATGGCGGTTTCGCCGGGAGTTAAGGGATAATCGATCTTTCCGTTCGATTTAAAAACAAGTTCCTGTGACCGGGCAACCCCTGCGAAAGCAAGAAAACCCACAAGTAACAACACGCCGCTGATCTTCATATGATTTCTTATTTTACTTTATTATGATTGCTTTCGAAATGGTTTCAGCTGAACTGGTGCCCGTATAGACAATAAATTCGCCTGGTTCCCAGAACTTTTTCAAGTCAGGGTGATAAAATGCCAGGTCGTTGGTGGTGAGGTTAAATGTGATTGTTTTTGTTTCGCCTTTTTTGATCATTACTTTGCTGAATCCCTTCAATTCCTTCACCGGTCGGGTGATCGAGCCAACTTTATCCCTGATGTACAACTGAACCACCTCTTCCCCGTCGCGGTCGCCCGTATTGGCAACTTGTACCTCAACTTTAACCAGTTCTCCCTCCCGGGAAACATCAAGACCGGAATAGCTGAATGTTGTATAACTAAGGCCGTATCCGAAAGGGAACAGCGGATCGTTGGGAGAGTCGAGATACCGTGACACGTATTGCGCTCCCGAATCAGCCGGGTTAAAGGGCCTGCCCGTATTTTTACTGTTATAGAAAATGGGGATCTGTCCTTCATTTTGCGGAAAGGTCATGGTAAGTTTTCCCGAAGGGTTTACCTCACCGAAAAGCACATCGGCAATGCCATTTCCCGCCTGGGTTCCCCCGAACCATGTTTCAAGTATGGCTACGGGAATGTTGCACAGCCGGTTGATCGCCAGCGGCCGGCCGTTGAACAGAACTACGGCAACAGGCTTTCCTGTTTTCGCCAGGGCTTCGGCAAGTTCGTTTTGCACTCCCGGAAGGCCGATGCTGCTGCGGCAGGCAGCTTCGCCGCTCATCCAGCGGTTCTCTCCGAGGGCGAGAATGATATAATCTGAATTGGAGGCCAGTTTCAGCGCTGCATCAAAGCCACTCCGGTCAGTGTCATTCGTGTTGCACCCTTTTTCATAGGCAACCTTGATTCTGTCTCCGCAGCGCGATTGTATCCCTTCCAGCAGGGAAACGCATTTTTCCCATTTGCCAGCTGCCGACCAGTTGCCAAGCATGTCTTTCTTTGAGTCTCCCAGCGGGCCGATGAGGGCTATGGTTTTCACGTTTTCCGGCACTGGCAGAAGCTGGGCGGGGTTTTTCAGGAGCACACAACTCTGAGCCACAAATTTTCGTGCGAATGCCAGCTGTTCAGGAGTCATGATTTCGTTTTCCTGCCTTGATTTGTCGCAATAGCGGTAGGGGTCGTCGAATAATCCCAGTTTTGCCTTGGCCTCAAGAATCAACCTTACAGCATTGTCAAGGGCAGCGATGGTAACTTTTTTATCTCCCACCAGTTCCGACAGGTATCCAAGGAAGGCGCCTCCCTGCATGTCCATATCCACCCCTGCATTGAGGGCCTGTTCCGCGGCTTCTTTGGTATCTTCGGCACTGCCATGGATCACCATTTCATTGATCGAGGTATAATCGGTCACGACAAACCCGCTGAATTTCCAATCTTTTTTCAATAAACCGTTAAGCAGCCAGGTATTCCCGGTGGACGGTATTCCGGAAATTTCATTGAACGAAGTCATCACCGAGCCCACCCCAGCATCCACGCAGGCCTTATAAGGGGGGAGGTACCATTCGTACAGCGAAAGTTGCGACATGTCCACTGTGTTGTAGTCCCGTCCCGACTGGGGAGCCCCGTATGCGGCAAAATGTTTGGCACAGGCCAGCAAAGTGTTTTTCTCCTTCAAATCATCACCCTGGTAACCCTTTACCCGTGCAGCGGCAATTTTACACCCCAGCCAGGTATCTTCACCTGCTCCTTCAGCCACGCGGCCCCAACGCGGATCCCGCGAAATATCCACCATGGGGGCAAAGGTCCAGGTAAGCCCTTCCGCCGTAGCCTCGGTGGCGGCAATCCGTTCAGATTTTTCAATGGAAGCGAGGTCCCAGGAACACGATTGTGCCAGCGGGATCGGGAAAATAGTACGGTGCCCGTGTATCACATCATAGCCGAACATCAACGGAATTTTGAGCCGTGATTCTTCTACGGCCATTCGTTGCAGTTCACGCACATAATCAACGGTATAGGCATTGAAAATGGCGCCGGCTTTTCCTTCTTTTATCAGATTTCTGTAATTGGTTTCAAGAACGGGTCCGGTTACATCCCAGCCTGACTGAAACAGTGAAAGCTGACCAATTTTTTCATCAAGGGTCATGCTCCTGAGCAAAGCATCAATTTTAACCTGGTCGGAAGTACTGATGCTCTCACTTCCCTGTTTCTGTGAATGAGCGGTTACCGATATCAGGGTCAGCCACAGAATCACTGCAATGGTCAGCTTTTTACGTTTCAGCATGTGTTGAATCATGTTGATTGAGTCAATCAATAAGTAAAACCAAGCTTCGTCAAACCGGATTTAACTTCAGGCGCCGACATGAACAGATCCCAAAGGCGGCCGCTCCGGTAGTTTTCAATCATACAGATGATGGGGCCCTGGTCTATGGCCAGGTAGGAATCGGCCCACCATCCCTCGTTTCCGGCAAAGGAATCGTAAAAACCATAATTGCCCCAGAGTTTGTCCCCCAGGGTGTAATAGAAGAACCGGATGGCTGCCATGGATTCTTCCGGTATGTAAGGCAGTGCTGAGATGGCTGCGGTGGGTGCAATCACGCCTAAATCGTTGTTGGGGGAGTGGGCGCTGTAGCCCCAGGGATTGTCGCAGGCGGTCAGCCCCCAGCAATCACTGCTGTACCCGATAAAATTTTTGGGATTCGACATGCAATACGCCCGGTTGATCTGTGAATGATTTACATTCTGGAGCCAGTAGCTGGCATAGATGTCGTTCAGGTGGGTCGGGTTCAGCCCGAGGAATGAATAATGGGTGTAAAACAAGGGGCCCCCGTAGCTTTCCCCAAGCGGCAGGACGTAGCCATAATAGCTGTTTCCGTTTTTTATTGCGCCATTGCTTGCATAACCCTGGTGGTATACGGGTGCGGCAATGGGGTGTGTTGCAGAAGTGGCTGCAACCACATAGGTGATAAGGGTTTCATTATGTCCCCTGATCTGCATGTTCATGGCCCAGCCGTAGTTGGGTGACCAGTGCCAGTACAAAACATTCTGCCCGCGGGTGAACCAGTCATATTCCACGGCATTGGTCAGCACATTGATCCGGGTGATCATCGATTGCTCATCCGTACTGTTGGGATCCAGGTACTGGCGCATGGTGATCAGTCCTTCAACCATGTAGCTGGTTTCAACCAGGTCGGCCCCGTCGTCCTGGGTTGTGAAAGGAATTGTTTTCCCGGTATTTCCGTTCAGCCAGTGAGGCCATGCTCCATGATAGCGGTCGCAGGTTTCAAGAAAAGTCAGGATTTTTTTCAGTCGTGTGGTCCCCTGGCTGCGGGTGATGAAGCCGCGTTCCATTCCAACGATGAGTGCCATCACCCCGAACCCCGAACCACCTATGGTCACAATGTCGCCGGAGCTGTTTCGTTCAAGGGCAAGCCCGCATGAAGGATGGGCAAGATCATAGAAATAGCGAAAGGTCTTCTCCTGGATCAACGTGAGCAACTGGTCATCGGAAATCAATGGAAATTTCGGGGTTGAATCGAGGGCCGTGTAAAAATAATTGGTGAACCCGTCGAAAGGAAACCCGTTTTTAGAGGTCAGGTTCTTTGAAATAGTTAAAAAGCACCGTGAAAAACTTTTCAAGGGCTGCGTGTTCGAAATGGTCACTTTTTTATTGCCACCGGAGAGGGTGAATTTCAAGGGCATTCCCGACGACAGGGTGAAAAATGAATTCATGTTTGCCGGGTCAAGGGTGTCAGAAAAGGCAATTTCGATGCTGACATTTTTCCAGTCAATATTTTTCGGGAGAGCGGGCACCTGGAAATCCTGCTGGTTGATGGTGATGGTTTCGATGCTGAGTTTCCCCGATACGGTAGTGAAAAGGTATTCCGCCCCGGGGAATGTCTCACCGCTGGTTCCCTTTATGACGGAGGTGACTTTCAACTTATAGGTTGTTGCGTGTTCAAGCGGGTTTTGAGTATTTAAGATAACTTTTGTCTGATCAGCAGAAAGGGCAAGCACTGCGGGAATGACCGTATTGTCTGTTTTAAGGATCACAACACTGCCATTTACAGTTGACGGGTCGAGGGTGGAGTTAAAATAAACGTAAAACGCACTGTCAACGGGAATGTCTTTGGTGGTTTGCCCGGCGATGAGCAGGATGGAACCTGCCTTTACCTTTGCCAGCTGTATGGTCGCGGTTGGCGGAACATCGTCCTTTTTCTTGCACGCAGCGGAAAAAAGAATACTGATCACCAGTAAAACTGGCAAAAGCGGGTTTGTTTTCATCCCAGGGAATTTAAACTGATTGAAAAGGAAAACAATCATAATGCAGAGGTTGTCCCTCATTTTGAGGCAACCTCTGCAATGATTTTATGTGATTTATGACTTAATATTTCATCACTTTAACGGTGTAGGGACTATCAGATTTCGGATTGATGGTAACGAAATAGATCCCTGAAGTCAGCATGGAAGTATTGATGGTTGTTTTACCGGCGGGCAGGTTTTCCATATTAATTACCTGCTGTCCAATGACCGAAGTAATGCTGATCGATTTAAGATCGGCAAAGGCATTCACTGTCAGGAAATTGCTGAACGGGCTCGGGTAAACTGAAACCTTGTTGTCTTTTGAAACCGGGGCAATTCCAACCAGCGGACTTGGGTCGTTGTTCAGAATAATGTCGTCAAAATACAGGGTGATATTATCTGTAAGTACTAAAGGATCTTCAAAGTCGGGCATGAAAGCCACTACAGGATAAGGACCGGTTTTTGCACTGAAGTCAAATACAATGTCTTCCCATTCTCCAATTTTTGTCTGGGGATTCATCGAAGGGGCTTCAATGGTTCCTGCGGCTCCGCCTTCAATCTTGAATTTGATCGGGCTGATACGGGGTTTCCACACTTTTACGTGCATGTATTTGTTGGTGGTAACATCCACCGGGGTTGCTGACCAGAATCCGCCCCATGGCACACCGTCTTTATCGCGGAAAAACTCAACAACATAGTTGCTGGTATTGATCCCTGAAGCATCCGGGTTGGGAACTACGGTCATGGTGCTTAAATCAACCAGCGGATCACCGGTCATCAGGTTCAGCGGCATGATCTCATAATCCTCAATCACGTAAGCAGCAGCGCTGTTCGGTGCAGGATCATTGTTTACCATGATATCATCAAAATAGAGGGCGATATCTCCGGTAAGGGTTAAAGGATCTTCAAAATCGGGCATGAAGGCAATTACAGGATACGTGCCTGTTTTTGAAGTGAAATCAAAAACGATGTCTTCCCATGCACCTGTGGTAGCCTGTGGGTTCATGGAAGGAGCTTCCAAAGTACCGGCAGCACCTCCTTCAAGTTTGAACTTGATAGGGCTGATACGGGGTTTCCACACTTTTACGTGTACATATTTGTTAACGGTAACATCAACCTGTGTGGCTAAAGCTGACCAGAATCCGCCCCATGGCACACCATCTTTATCCCTGACAAATTTAACTACCCAGGCACTCGTGTTAATTCCTGTGGCATCGGGATTGGGTACAACTGTCATGGTACTTAAGTCGGTGAGCGGATCACCGGTCATCAGGTTCATTTTGATGACCTCAAAGTTTGACACAACCTGTGCATTCAAAAAGCCGGCCATGGCCAGCAGGATCATCGTAATCAGTAGATTTTTTTTCATAGTTTTAATTGTTAAGTGAATAAATAAGGATGATTTGACTTTATTAATTTGTAAAGAATAAACAACGTTATTTTTCTCTGTGGTCCTCTGTGTCTTTACTCTGTGATCCTCTGTGAACCAAAATAACACGGAGATCCACGGAGAAGTCACAGAGAACCATAGGGAAGGTTACTATTAATTATGGTTTTTCAGAAGCATACATTAAGCCGATTTCGGTTGCGGATAACGCCCGGTGGAAAATCCGAACATCATCGAGTTGTCCGCCAAAGTGGTTGGATGTCGGGATGTTATAGCCGCCCCATGGCTGTGTGGCCCACAAGGTTCCTTGTCTTGACTTCACAAAACCGAATGCAAGTCTGGGGTAGGTTTCCGGGATTACACCATTGTACTTAAGCCCTACAGCTGCATTTAAAGGAGGATCCGCCAGGTTGAAATCTTCCGATTTCATCAGCTCACCATTGATATACATGGATTCGAGTTTGGTTGGACCGTTGAAGGTAATAACCACGGAGGCCCATCTATCTTTGATGAGGGTAACCATCCCTTCAGCCGGGGTAGGTGATAACAATTTGCAATAGGTACAGGCTTTCCAGCCATCCGGGGTGTTGTTGTATAAACCGTTGCCGGTAAAGGTGAGGTCATGTCCGTTGGTGGCGGGGTCGCCCACATTGAAGGTGGAAGCAAATTTACATTCGGCATAGCTGCCCTGTATTTCAAACTGGAAACCATTGAAAGCGCTGAGCCCGATCACAAAATGGCCTTTGGCATTGCCGGCGGCATCCACATGACCGGCAGAGTTTGTTTTAACCCAGAAACAAAGGGAGAATGAAGCGGTGTTCGACAACTGGTCGCCATTCGGGATTTCGATGATGCTGGTTGTTCCGTCAAATGTGGCTGCCGTTCCCGCCGTTAGTTTATACGAAGGTGTGTAGGTAATATTCACGGTACTGTCGGCATTGTAGGTGCCCACCTGGTCGTCGGTATTGTTTTCAAAATTCCAGTAGGCAACCTGTCCGGTAGGGACAAAAGTTCCACCGGTGGAAAAGGTCCTCACGAAGCCGGAAGCCGATTGTCCGTCGGTTGAGGTAACCACAGGAAAGGTAAGTGTAAACAACGCCCCGTTCCCTAATTCCTCATTCGGAAGAATGGTAACGGATGAGCCGGAGGTTGTTACGGTTAATGGAATGTTCTTGTTATCCCACTCACGTAAAAGGGTGATGTTGGAGGAAGAGACACTGGCTGTATTAACCGCCATGGTATAGGTGGCAACAATGGGGTAAGGGGTTGACGGTACATTGTTTGAGGAGGTGGCTCCGTTCAGGTCTATATTCCCTCCGGGCAACACGGAAACAAGTGTTGACAAGGCGAAAGTAACGGTGTCGTCTTTCTTTTTACAGCCTGCCCCTCCAATCAGGAGAGATGCTGCGATTAATAACGAACTAAATAAAAAAACTTGCTTTTTCATGTGGTTATTCAATTAGGGTTAAACAATGTATTGGGTTTTATATCTGTGCAAAAGTAATTACCAGTTCGGGTTTTGAGACAGCGAACCTTGTGAAATGTCTATTTCGCTCTGAGGTATCGGTAAAAGTTCATGTTTGCCGGAAATAAATCCGAGCGGGCCTAAAACCTGGGAGGCTCTTCCCGTGCGCACCAGGTCCCAGAACCTCCAGCCTTCCATGGCCAGTTCACAGCGTCGTTCATTGTAGATAATGTCTCTCAGTTCCGACTGGTTCGTGGTGGTGATATCCGGGAGAATGGCATTGTTCCCCTGGCGGGCACGTTGCCGCACAAGGTTGAGGTAGATCAGTGCTTCGCCCGGTTTATTGTTCTCATTGAGTGCTTCTGCAGCCATCAGCAGTACATCGGCGTACCTGATGAGCCTGCGGTGATGTCCCCACTGCGTGATCACATTGTCGCCCGGGACCCATACTTTTCTTGTATAACACTCAATTTCAACAATATTTCCCGACTCATCATAGGTGATGTCAGGTGTGGAACCGTCGCCCTGGATCTTTACCCCGTCGAGGGTGTCGCCGAGGTTGATCACGGTGCCCTGGTAACGTGGGTCGCCGGCGGCAAAGAAATTCCTGAGATCGACCGTGGGGCGGTTGAATCCCCATCCGCGGTTGGGAGTTCCCCTTACACCCTGTGTGTTTGCATACTGGTTTCCACCGCTTCCTGTACCTTCCGACTGGATTGCCCCGATTTCAAAAAGCGATTCGGTTCCATTGTTGCCATTCACGCCATTGGCATCGGTATATACTGCTTCCAATCCATACTGGTTGGAAATGATCACATCCATCGCATATTTTTCGGCGTTGATAAAATCATGCCGGAAAAGATAAACCCTGGCAAGCAATGCCTGTGCGGCTCCTGAAGTAACCCTTCCCAGGTCGGCTCCCTGGTACCCTGATTTCATGGGTAGATTTTCAACAGCAAAGGTCAGGTCCTGGATGATTTGTGCATAAACCTCATCGGCAGTGGCACGGGCTAATTTAATCGGCGGATTTGTAGTAGTGACCAGCGGAACTCCTCCCCATGCACGTACAAAGTCAAAATAGATCAAGCCTCTGATGAATCTTGCCTCGGCAATATACCTGTTTTTCAACGCGGCATCCATCGTGATCCCGGGAATCTTCTCAATCACTACATTGGCCCTTTTCACACCTACATATAAGGCATTCCAGTACCGGTCGATGCCATCCTGGGTGGGAGTATGGGTAAATGATTCATACGGGCCTACGGTTGAGGCTCCGTCGTCGGGGTTGCTGCCTTTGCGGGCATCGTCGGACATGATGTCAAAAATCGGGAATCCGCCCGCGTTGTAGTACCATTCCCTTAAGGATTCATAGGTGGCATTGGTGGCCAGCAGTGCATCGCCCGGCGATACCGGAAATGATTGCTGGGTAAGGGTGCCCTGGAGGTCTTTGTCGAGAAATTTCTCACACCCTGAAAAGGTTAAACCTGTAACGATCACCAGGATTGAAAGATATAATTTAGCTTGTGTTTTCATGTTCGTTAAAAGTTTAAGTTGATACCTACTGAATACACGGCGGTGATGGGATAAATTCCATAATCAATACCCGCTGACAACACATCGCCACTGCCGATTTCAGGCGTGTACCCGGTGTATTTCGTCCATGTATACAGATTGTCCGCTTTTATATAGATTCTGAATTTCTGCATGTATATTTTTTTGCTCCATTCCACCGGAAGGGTGTACCCAAGCACCAGGTTTCTGAGCCGGATGAACGAACCATCCTGGATAAATTTATCCGAGGGAGTATAATTATACCCTCCGAATGAAGGCCTGGGTTCGGTGTTGCTCGTGCCGGGGCCGGTCCAGCGGTCGAGTACATGACTTTCAAAATTATACGGGTCGGGCCGCACGACTTCCTTGGCATTGAATATTTTATTCCCGGTTTGACCCTGTACATTCACAGAAAGGTCGATGCCAAATATTTCAACACCCATGTTGAATCCGAAAATAAAGCTGGGGATCGGAGACCCGATGTTGGTCCGGTCACGGCCATCGATGATCCCGTCGCCGTTCACATCCACAAATCTTAAATCGCCTATGCCGGCCTGTCCGGAGTGAGGGTAGGCATCCAGTTCCGCCTGGCTTTGAAAAACGCCGTCGGTCTTATACCCGTAGAAAGATCCGATAGGCAAACCAACCTGGCTTTGGGTAACGGGAACGCCATTGCCCAGGTATCCGCCGATCAACACAGAATCCACGCCACTGTTGCCGCCAATGCTTAAAACTTCATTTTGCAGGGTGGTTCCGAGAACCCCTACATTGTATTTGAGTTTCCCGATCTGATCGCGCCAGCCCAGGTTGAACTCAAATCCTTTGTTAACCACTGATGCGGCATTGAACCTGACTTTGGCACCTGCACCATTTCCGAGGTAGCCGGGGGTTGACAAAAGAACCAGGATGTCGTCCGTTTGTTTGTTGTAGTAATCAAATTCGGCAGTGAGGCGGCTGTCTAAAACTCCGAACTCAAGCCCGATATCTGTTTGTGAGGTTACCTCCCATTTCAGGTCGGGATTTCCGTTTATTCCAAAGGATGCACCGGTATTTGGATCGCTGTTCGTTCCAAATATGGCAAGGATGTTTGATTCAACCCTGGCATAACGGTCCCAATAGGGAATATTCTGGTTACCCAGCTGGCCCCAGCTTCCCCTTACTTTTAATTTATTCAGCCAGGTGATGTCCTGCATGAAACTCTCCTGCGAAACATTCCAGGCGAGGGCAAAAGACGGAAAGTAGGCATACCGGTTATCCTGGGCAAATTTGGAAGAACCGTCACTTCTGAGGGTTGCAGTGAGCACATACCTTTTATTGAATACATAGTTTACCCGAAAGAGGTATGAGATCATGGAATAATATTGATTCATGTCGACCGATTCGGAAATGCTGCTGATGGTGTTCACATTGTTGGTCGGATCATAGATGTACGACGGCTGAATGTACCAGAAATTAGCCCCGTCGCGGATCAGGTTGGCCCCCGACATGCTGAAGCCGTCGGAAGTGGTATTTTGCATGGTATAACCTGCTACCACATCAAAGGAGTGCTTTCCGAAATCCTTTTTAAAATTCAGCGTGTTTTCCCAAAGCCAGGTGAGATTGTAGTTGTTGTTTTTCACCAGCCGGCTCAGGAGGTTTTGCTGCTGTGAAATGGTCCCGTCGGGATTGTATACCGTAAATGCAGGGGTGAAACTCTCTGAATTATTGTATCCCGCATCGATGCCGAAACTGGTTTTAAATGAAAATGCCTCTAAAAAATCGGCTTCAAGGTATAAATTGCCAACGCCCCTCACCCCTTTGTTGAAATTGTTGGAATAGGCGAGGCTGGCCAGCGGGTTGCCTACATTGTCAACCACGGCAAAACTGCCATCGGGATAATAAGGAACAAGGGTGGGCTTTGCCCTGTAAACGGCATAGGTAACATCGGGTGCTACTTCCTGGCTGTAAGGTGCCACGGTAATGTTATTTCCCAGTTTTACGTTTTTCGAAAAATTGTATATATTGTTTATTTTCAGGGTAATGCGCTCATAACTTGATTTGTCGATGATGCCCCCCTGCTTGAAGTAACCTCCGCTGATATAATATTGAATGTTTTTGGAGGAGCCCGAAGCCGACAACTGGAAATTGTAAACCGGGGCGGTATGGAAAACGAGATCCTGCCAGTCGGTGTTGGTCACAGCGTCCACATTATTGAAGGAACCGGGTTTGATCTGGTTTGAAATAATCGCAAAGTCCCTGCCGTTCAGCAGATCGATTTTTTTGGCAAGTTTCTGCATACCCAGTTCACCCGTGAAATTGAACACGGTTTTTTCTTCGGTGACTTTGCCCATTTTGGTTGTCACCATGATCACCCCGTTTGCACCCCGCGATCCGTAAATGGCCGAGGCGGAGGCGTCTTTCAGTACTTCCATGGAGGTGATGTCGTTGCTGTTGACGAATGAGATATCGTCAACAATAACCCCGTCGACCACGTAAATTGGGTTCGAATTACCGAAAGTACCTACCCCCCTGATCCTTACCGCCGGATTTTCGCCGGGTGTTCCGGAAGTGCTCGTCACCTGCACCCCGGTCACATTTCCCTGGAGGCTTTGAACCGGGTTTAATGCGGTTATCTTGGTAATATCTTCGGATTTCACAGATCCTACCGAGCCGGACAAATCACTTTTCCTTACCGATCCGTAACCGATAACCACAATTTCATCCAGGGTTGTCTTTTTAGGATCCAGGGTTATATCCAGTATCGTTTGGTTTGTAAGTATCACCTCTTTAGTCTGGTAACCGACAAATGAAACAAGCAGGACTGCATTATCCGTTTTTACAGAAATGGAGAACTTCCCATCAATATCTGTCACAACCCCGGTGGTGGTGCCTTTGATCAGGACTGTTGCACCCGGCAGCGTTTCTTTGGTGTCGCCGGCGCTGACCACGCCCGAAATGGTTCGTACCTGCGCCTGGGAAAGGGCGAAAAACCCGAACAAAAACAGGATAAGCAACCCTGTTCTTCTAATCCTGGATACTGGGGTGAGAGGGTAACGTTTCTTCATAATGTGATTGTTTCGGTGATGTTTTCAGCAAATGAACACAAAAATAGTGTCGAAATCCAATCTCTTGATCAATTTGGGTCTTTACACGGTTACACCACCTGAATGAAGCGATTACGAGTGTATACGTCATTACTACGTCAGGCAGAAGCTGATGATATGTATCTAATTGTAATATAATATAATATATGAATTATTGCCGTTGATGTATGCCTGTGAATTTATCTGCAAGCTACAAGACTTCCCGGCAAAAACTTTTACATTATTCTTGTAAATGTTTATATAATTCACACATTCGGGAAAATTGCAGTTCTGTCCGGTGCCAGTCTTGCCCGGATATTAAAACTGCATGACGAATTCAACGAGGTTATTGTCAGAATCGAGAGATAACCTGCGGCGCAATCTGAACCTCCTGGTTTCAACCCCTCTGAAACTGATATTAAGCAGCGGGGCAATTTCCTTCGACGAGAGATTAAGCTTCAGGTAAGCGCATAGTTTGAGGTCGCTTTGTGTTAATTCGGGATATGCGGTTTTAAGGCGTTTAAAGAAGTTTTCATGGGCCTGATCGAAAAGCTCTTCGAATACTTTCCAGTCATTGTCGTTAGAAATATTTTTATTGATCAGCGACATCAAACGTTCAAAATATCGCTGGGGATACCCCTGGCCTAAACGCTCTTTTTGTTTGTCCAGTTCTTCTTTTATCTCGATCAGCAGTTCATTCTTTTTGATGATTGCCATGGTTGAATCGGCCAGCTGAATGTTTTTATGAGAAACCTCCGACTGCAGTTTTTCATACTGCAGTTTGATGATTTCCTGTTCGGCATGCTCCTTTTCCAGCTGGGCAATTGCTTCATCTTCGCGCCTGAGTTTTTCATGGTGTCGGATCACCCGCTGGCGAAACAGGTACCTGCTCAAAAGGGAGATGCCCAGGATAAGGAGGAAATAAACAATAAATGCATAAATGCTTGCATACCAGGCCGGGGCGACATTAAAATTCAGGGTAATCGGTTTGGTTAGTTCACCCTTGTTTGTAAGAGTGCGCACCTGGAATGTATATTCTCCCTGGGGTAAACGGGTATAGGAAATTTCTGATTTTTCGGTCCATTCACTCCATTCTGGTTCAATTCCCGGCAGCCGGTATTGATATAATTTGGTAATATGTCCGCTATTGATACTGGTAAAGGAGATCGACAGGTTATTCATGGCATATGAGATGGTGAACCTTCCGGATTCAACCCCGATGCGTTTCTTTTTTCCACTTGAATTCCAGGAAATTACATCTCTGAAAAGGAGCCTGGCTTTATCAGGAATCCCCTGCCGGAGTGTATTTGTGTGAAAAATGGCGAATCCGTTTTCCAGGCAGATGAGGTTTCTGTCTTTATCAAGGGGGACAATGTTTTCGTAATCATCCACCATGTTTAATGAATAAGCCGGTAAAAACAGGCGGAAAACCATGGTGACTTTATTCTCGCTGATTTCAAAAAGCGCCACATCATTCTTTTTAATAAACCAGTAGCGGTTATCCCCGATGCCTGAAATTTGTGTGGCGGCTTCGAACCCTTTGAGCTGGCTGTTTAACGCGGTATAGAGTATCATCTTGTTTTTGAGGTCATCCCAGGTGAACAATTGGGATCCGGTGGTAAACACCACGCGGTTGTTTACCTTGAAAACACGTATTTTAAACTCTGCCGGAAACCCGTCTTTTTTTCCGAAACTGGTGCAGGAAACCACACTGTCGAGGTTTTCAGATAAATGAAGCTTGTAAAGCCCTTTGACAGCATGACCGATCCACACATTTTCAAGATGGTCTACTTCCAGAAAACGGGATGGCTCCAGGTATCCTGCCACATGATGTTCATAACGCCACTCCCTACCGTCGTGCCGGTATATCACCAAAGGAGAATAGGTGCCCTGAATCAGGTATTCGGCTCCCTGGTGTTTAAGGTTTTTTAAACTGTATCCGCCATTGATTACCGAGATCTTTTTCAAACGGTTTTCTTCTATTATAAACGTTCCCGATGTGTGTCCGCAAAACAGGGCTCCGTTTAATGTTTTAAGCTCCCACACCTGCCCCTGTGAATTATTCAGTAACCCGTTATAGGTAAAGGTCCCGGTTTCGGGATTGGCTGTATAGGTGAATATCCCGCGGTTGGTGCCCACATATAGTGTATTGCCTGCAAGCGCTGCCGTGTAAACCGCTCCCAGTTGTTCCCCTTTTTCCTGGTAGATGTCGAGGAGCGCGTTTAACGACAGGTTGTCGATGCCCCGGTCGAGTCCGACCCATACCGAACCATTCTGATCCGCGCAAAGAGAAAGCACGGTATTGTTCTGAAGGGCATTTTCATTGGTTAAATGATTCAGGATCTTACCGTTCATATCCAGCACAAACAATCCCTTCACAATAGTTCCGAAAAACAACCGGCCTCCCGATACCATGCCATTGTTGATCTGACATGCTTTTAAGATTTCATTGGCATCCGAATCCCAGGGCGTTATTGTTTTTCCGTCAAAAATGAACATGCCGTTCGAGGTGGTTCCGATAAGGAACGTGTTGCCGGTAAAAGGAAGTATGGTTTTTACTTCAGTTCCTTCGAGTATGTTGCCGGCTTCAATTCGCTTCAGGGTATCGTTGATAACTTCATAAAGGTCGCCGCGGAGCGACTGAACGAACAACCGCTCCCTGGCTTTGAGCAAAAACATGATCGTTCCGGGCAAAGTAATGGATTTGACAGTTTGCTGGTCATATACAAAGAGAGAAGAAAAACTTTGGAAGTAGATTTTGTTGCCCAGCGGGACAATCTTCCAGATTTCACTGTTATGAAAAGGAGTGTTTTTCAACAACGGTTTTAACGAATGGTATTTTAATTCACGTTCCGCATCAAACTCCCAATATCCGAACTCTTCATACGAGCCAATATAGATTTTTTTATCCGGTGCCACATACACCGATCTTACAATGGTTTGATCCGGGTTCCGGTAAGTGGTCCATTGGGTTCCATCGAAGATGAGCAACCCGTCGTTGTTCCCCGCATAAATATTTCCGTCGGCATCAGAATCTACAGACCAGTTCTGACTGCCTGCATGATAATCCTGTTTGGTATAGTTTTTAACCAGGTAGGTGGACTGTGCCCCGGTATGGTGCGCTGAGGATAAGTACAGTGCCAGAAAAAACAGGATGTGGATTGTTTTCATGAAAATGCGATGCGGCTTGACAAGGATAATTAGCTCAAGTTTCGGGGTTGAAATAAGTCAGAGGAGAGCCCCGAATGGGGCGTAATATAATAGCGATGGGCATAGCCCATCGATTATAAGACAACCATAACCAAAAGCCCTGAAAGGGCGCGATCAATACTTTAGTCGACATAACTTCAATCTGCACAATAATATACCGCCCTTTCAGGGCTTATGGGTGTAATTTGCCAAACGCACAGGGCTTCACCCTGTGTTAATAGATTACGCCCCTTCAGGGCTGTTGTTAAGGAACCATTGAACAAAAATAGTGATTTTACGTTTATCGGTAACTGTGGATTTTAGGAAACAGTCGAATATTCTGGCTACCTTTGGATGTTTATATATTGTATTCACACCAATGATAATGGAAAATCTTCTGTCTTTAAGAAACCTCGGAAAATCTGAGATAAGGATAACCCCCATCGGACTGGGCTGCTGGCAATTCAGCAAACAGGCCAACATGGCCGGCAGGTTTTGGCCCACACTGGATGATGAACTTATTCGTGAAGTGGTGAGAATCAGCCTGGAAGGCGGAATAAACTGGTTCGACACGGCCGAGGTATACGGGAACGGAGCATCGGAAAAAATACTCGCAAAAACCCTGGTTGGCCTGGGGAAAAAACCGGGTGATGCAATCATCGCAACAAAATGGTGGCCCATGTTCCGTACAGCATCCAATATTTCAGCAACCATCAATGACCGGATTGATGCCCTGAGTCCCTTTCCGATCGATTTATACCAGGTACATCAACCCTGGGGTTTTTCATCAGAAAAAGCAGAAATGGAAGCCATGGCAACCCTGGTGCGTTCCGGAAAAATAAAGGCGGTCGGGGTCAGCAACTTTTCAGCAAAACAAATGCGGAGTGCCTGGGAAACACTGCAAAAATCAGGCATCAGCCTGGTTTCCAACCAGGTTCAGTATAGTTTACTCCAACGGAAAATCGAATCGAACGGCATCCTGGAAACTGCAAAAGAATTGGGAATCACAATTATCGCTTATTCTCCTCTGGCACAGGGCATGGTAACGGGAAAATTCCACGACAATCCGGACTTATTGAAAAATATCGGGCTGCGCAGGTTTTCATCTCAATTTAAACCTAAAGGGATGGAGAAAAGCAGGCCGGTGGCTGAGATGGTCAAAAAACTTGCCGTGAAATACAATGCCACCCCTTCGCAGGTAGCGCTGAACTGGCTCATTCATTTCAGCGGCAACACGGTAGTGGCGATTCCCGGAGCAACGAAAGCCACACATGCTGCCGAAAATACGGGAGCCATGAAATTTGTACTTTCAAAGGAGGATATGCATTTGCTGGATGAAGTGAGTAAAAATTATAAATAACAGAGTGAATAGATGTATGACAAAATATTGATCTCGCCCTTTCAGGGCTTTTGGTTATGCTTGTCCTTTAACCGATGGGCTATGCCCATCGCTGATATATTGCGCCCCATTCGGGGCTGTGCTCTGATTTACATTAACCCCGAAACTTGAGTAAATAACATGACCTTCATGAAAATACTTTTTCTTTCAATGCTCCTGGCTTTTTTAGCCGGAACAGCAACCTTCGCACAAGACAATACCTTGTTTGATGATACCCGCCTCTCCTCTGTACACATTACCATTCCTCCTGATTCACTGGCAATAATCTTTGATTCTGTTCTGAGTGACCACTACTATCTTGCCAGATTCGTATTCGACGACAATGAGGGTCGGGATACCCTTGAGAATATCGGATTCCGTCTCAGGGGGAACACTTCCCGGTATTCAAAAAAGAAATCATTCAAGATCAGTTTCAACGAATACGTTTCAGGGCGTAAATACCAGGGGGTGAAAAAGATAAACCTCAATGGGGAACACAACGACCCCACCATGATCCGGGAGAAACTCTTTTATGATATCTGGAAAAAATCGGGCATGGTGGAGCGCAGGACGAATTTTATGAGGTTGTACATCAACGGCGCCTATTACGGACTCTATACCAACCTGGAGGAGATGGAGAAAGAGTGGCTCACCCGGGTGTATCCGAATAATGGAGGGAACTTGTTTAAATGCTCCTATCCGGCCGACCTCGTGTACCATGGCCCTCTTCAGCAAACCTACAAAGATCTTGAAAACGAAACTGCCACCGGCGGGAGGGTGTATGAACTGCAAACCAATAAATCGCAGGATGATTATACCCGGCTTGTGGAACTCATCACCGCCCTCAATCAACCGGTGAATGAAATATTTGCTGCCGAAATATCCACACTTCTGAATGTTGATCATTTCCTCAAAGCGCTTGCCCTGGACGTGGCTACCGGCAACTGGGACGATTACAGCTACAATAAAAACAACTATTACCTGTATGACAACCCCCTCGATTCCACCTTCGATTTTATTACCTACGATCCCGACAATACCTTTGGGGTTGACTGGGTAGGCGTTGACTGGGGAACCCGCGACTGCCGCAACTGGATCAACAGGAGTCAACCGCTGCCTCTTGCCCAGAAACTGATGGCAGTTCCTGCCTTTTATAATACCTATAAAATGTACCTGGATACCATTGTGAAAACATGGACGAATCCCGATTCCGTATTCTCCCGCATCGATGGCATGAAACAGATGATACAACAGGCTGCTGAAGAGGATATATTCCGCACCCTAGATTACGGATACACTGTGGCTGATTTTAACAATGCGTTTATCCAGGCAATAGATGGCCACACCCCATACGGGCTCAAGCCGTTTTTCACCATACGAAAAAACTCAATCCTCAGCCAGTTGCATGCATCTGGCGGATCTGAAGCGTATGCTCCTGATAAAGCAATCACCGTGTTCCCCAATCCTGCCAGGGAAACCCTGGCCATTTCCCTGCCGGAAAAAATTGATCAGCCGGCGGAAGCCACCATTGTGGACAATTATGGGAACTTGCAGTTTCACTTCCGGATACAGGAGAACCAGGAGGTCATTGGTGTCAGCAGCCTCGCACCAGGCATGTACCTGCTCCGGGTGACCACAACCAGACATATCCACCGGGTGAAATTTATTAAGAAATGATTCCAAATTACCAGTTCATTTTTTATTCATATATTTGTTTTTGGATTGTTTTATCAAAATGGAATCCAATTCCCAAAACAGGAAATCATGGGCGGCTTTTCAATTTTTATTGTGGAGGATGATAAATTCTACGGAGAATATCTGAATCATTTTCTTTCATCTAATCCTGATTATCAGATAGATCGATTTTCATCAGGGAAGGATTTTATTGAAAAACTGCATGAAAAGCCCGATGTGGTTACACTCGATTACAGTCTGCCCGACATGACCGGTGCAGCTGTATTAAAAAGGATTAAGCAGATGAGTCCTGAGTCGCAGGTTGTAATTGTTTCGGGTCAGAAAGATGTATCAACGGCATTGGACCTGATGAAAGACGGGGCGTATGATTATATTGTAAAAGATCATGACACACGAACCCGGTTGTGGAATGCAATTCTTCGCATCCGTGAAAACCAATCGTTGAAAAATCAGGTGGAAAAACTTCAGGAAGAGGTAAGCCTGAAGTACGATTTTGAAAAAACAATTATCGGCAATAGTCAGGCAATCAAGCATATATATACCCTGATTGAACGGGCAAGCAAAACCAATATCAATATTTCAATAACGGGAGAAACAGGTACGGGAAAAGAAGTGGTGGCCAAGGCCATACATTATAACTCTTCGCGCCGGAAAAAGCCTTTTGTGGCCGTCAACATGGCGGCGATCCCAAAGGATCTGCTCGAAAGTGAATTGTTCGGTTATGAAAAGGGGGCCTTTACAGGCGCTTTCACCCGTAAAACAGGGAAGTTTGAAGAGGCCAACCAGGGAACCTTGTTCCTGGATGAAATCGGTGACATGGACCTTGCCTTGCAGGCCAAAGTGCTTCGGGTGATTCAGGAGCGCGAGGTAGTAAGGATCGGGGGGAAGGAGACCATTACTTTCGACCTTAAACTCATTGTTGCCACTCACAGGAACCTCGAAGAGGAGGTTGCCAAAGGAACATTCCGGCAGGATCTTTTTTTCCGGCTGCTGGGGCTGCCCATCAATCTGCCGCCCCTGCGTGAACGCTCCAACGATATTTTAATTCTGGCCAAGCATTTTGCCGACGGATTTTGTAAAGAGAATAATTTACATCCGGTTACTTTTTCCAGTGAAGCAAGCGAAAAGCTTCTCAGGTACTCCTATCCGGGGAATATCCGGGAATTAAAGGCAATTGTTGACCTGGCGGTGGTAATGTCGAACGGAAAGATGCTGGCCCCGGAGGATATTATCTTTTCCCAAACTTCCCAACCCTCGAATATTTTGAGTGCCGGTGAAATGACGCTGGAAGAGTATAACCGGATTATCATTAAATCCTATCTTGAAAAGTACAAGGATGACATGGTACTGGTAGCTCAAAAGCTCGATATTGGAAAATCGACCCTCTACCGGATGAAACAAAACAAACTGATCTGATCACCCTTCTAATTCAGCCTGCCATGGAAAATATGCCGGATCAATTATTTGACCTAGAAGATCTTAGGGCTACAGCAGCCGGAGATGAGGTTTTTTTAAATGAAATGGTCAGCCTCTTTATTTCACAGTGCGATTCTGCCATTCGTGACATTACACAACTGAAGACACACAGAAATGACTTAAAACTGAACTTTATCCTGCATAAAATGAAATCTTCTGTGATTGTAATGGGCGTTACCGTCATGATAAATTTAATTTTGAAGGTGGAAAAACAGGATATGTCAGCCCTGGACGATCAGGCCTATGCTGAAATTTGCGAAACCGTGATACAGCTTATGATGAAGGTGAATGACCAGATGAAGTCCATCTAACCTGCATCCGGATGAAAAAGGTATTAACGCTTGTATTTCTCCTTATTTCAGGCCTCCTTCAATCACAGGGTACTTTTAATGATAACGACCTGGATGTTATTGCGAAAGGCGAACGGGATGCGCATGCCGGAAAATTATCCGGTCGGGCGCATGAATCGGCGGCAAACTTCGATGTTAAATGGTACCGTTGTTACTGGAATATTGATCCTGCCATTAAGGAAATATCAGGAAATGTAACAACCCTGTTTATTCCCGGGGGGCAGGGGCTGGATTCGCTGGTTCTTGACATGAACCAGGCACTTACGGTTGATTCGGTTATGTATCACGGGAATGTGGCGGCTTTCATTCATACAGGGGAATTGCTCATGATTCGTTTCCCTGTCCTCCTCCCGCCAAATGCGGCTGACTCCGTGACTGTTTATTATCACGGTGTTCCCCCGGATAATGGGTTTGGCTCCTTCAGCCAGGGTACACATAACGGTACTCCTGTAATCTGGACCCTCTCGGAGCCCTACGGGTCGAGCGACTGGTGGCCCTGCAAAAACGGATTGACGGATAAAGCCGACTCCCTCGATGTCTTCATCCGGACCCCGGCCGCATACAAGGCGGTGAGCAACGGCATTCTCAATTCAGTGACCCCGGCCGGACCAGACAAGGTGTATCATTGGAAGCACCGGTATCCCATCGCAGCCTATCTTGTTTGCCTGGCCGTTACCAATTATGCCACCTATACACACCAGGTTGTTTTCGGAGGCAAATCGCTTAATGTGGTCAACTATGTTTATCCCGAAGATTCGGCATCCGCAGCCGCCCAAACCGGGGTAATTGTGCCGATGATTCAATTGTTTGATTTCCTGTTCGAAATTTACCCTTTTCAAAATGAGCAATATGGCCATGCACAGTTTGGCTGGGGAGGAGGGATGGAACATCAAACCATGACTTTTGTCTCTTCGTTTGGTTTTGAATTGCTGGCACATGAACTGGCCCATCAGTGGTTCGGCGATAAAGTTACCTGCGGCACCTGGACGGATATCTGGTTAAATGAAGGATTTGCCACCTACCTTTCCGGACTTTGCTACGAACACCTGGCGCCTGCATGGTGGAACCGCTTCAGGGAGGTGCGTGTAAAAAGCATCATCTCGCAGCCCGGTGGTTCGGTTTACTGCCCGGATACAACCAGCGTTGAACGTATTTTCGACGGGCGGCTCTCGTATGCAAAAGGAGGAATGATCCTGCACCAGTTAAGATGGATCCTCGGCGACCAGGATTTTTTTAACGGGATGAACCATTACATCAGTGATGCGAACCTGGCATATGGATTTGTCCGTACAGGTGATTTTAAAGCACACCTTGAAAGTGAATCCGGCCAGGATCTTAGCTGGTACTTCAATGACTGGTATACTGGCGAAGGATTTCCCTCCTATCATCTTAACTGGACCCAGTCGGGGGATTCAGTTGCGTTTGCAGTTTCCCAAACACAGTCGCATCCTTCTGTGCCTTTCTTTGAAATGCCCATTCCGGTGCAGTTTAAAAATGCATCACGGGATACCATCATCCGGTTTTTAAATACCTTTTCAGGGCAGGAGTTCACTCAAATTATTCCTTTCAAAGTTGATTCTGTGATCGTGGATCCCGAATACCAGCTGATAACGGGAAACAACACGGTTAATGCCGTAACAGAGTATTACGGCGGGGGAGGCCTGCAGGTTTTTCCCAACCCGGCTGGCGACCAGGTTACATTCCGGTTGGGGCAATCCCGGGCATCGGGCGACAGAAAGATCTTCATCTACGATTATTCCGGTTGTCTTAAATATGAACAGTCATTAAAACATGACGAATCCGAAATGATCCTGAAAACCGGTAACTTTCCACCAGGGCTTTATTTCTATGAATTCACACATCAGGGGAGCCGGATTACCGGAAAGTTTGTGGTTCTGCACTGATATCTCTTTTTCCCATGGCCAACCAGCACCTCTTCCGTAAGAAATCCATCAGCCATATCCTGAAGGATGCACATAACCGGGAGGGTGAACACGCGGAACTTAAGAAAAGCCTCAACGTATTTGACCTTACCGCACTGGGCATTGCCGCCGTGATCGGTGCCGGTATTTTCAGCACCATCGGAAATGCAGCGGCAAGTGGTGGCCCGGCCGTGTCGCTGCTCTTTTTGTTTACTGCCATGGCCTGCGGTTTTTCAGCCCTGTGTTATGCCCAGTTTGCCTCTCTCATCCCGATCAGCGGAAGTGCGTACACCTATGCATATGCCAGTTTCGGGGAACTCATTGCGTGGATCATCGGCTGGGACCTCATTATGGAATATGCCATCGGCAACATTGCCGTGGCGATTTCCTGGTCCGACTACTTCACAGGTTTCCTTGGTGGTATCGGTATGCACGTGCCCGCATACCTGGGCATCGACTACCTGTCGGCCGCGCGGGGATATCACCAGGCCACCCTCGAAATGATGCGGGGCGTATCCATGTCAAATCTGCCCGATATGCTCAGAGAGGCTTACATTGCCTGGCAGTCGGCTCCGGTAATCGGGGGGATCCGCATCATTGCAGATATTCCAGCTTTTTCCATTGTGGTGTTTATTTCCGTTCTGGTGTACATCGGCATTTATGAAACCAAGGTGGCAAGCAACACCATGGTGCTGCTCAAGGTGGGGATACTCCTGATGATCATCGTTGTTGGAGCATTTTATGTGGATGCGGGGAACTGGGATCCCTTTGCTCCCAACGGGGTGACCGGCGTGCTGAAAGGAGTGTCTGGTGTGTTTTTTGCCTATATCGGGTTCGATGCCATTTCCACTACGGCGGAAGAGTGCCGCAATCCCCGCCGGGATCTTCCCAGGGCGATCATCCTCGCTTTGATCATCACTACCGTGCTCTATGTTCTTATCAGCCTGGTGCTTACCGGGATGGTTCATTACGCCGACCTGGGAGTAGGAGATCCGCTGGCGTATGCCTTTCAGAAACTTCACCTCACGAAACTGTCGGGGGTTATTGCCATCAGCGCGGTGATTGCCATGGCAAGCGTATTGCTGGTATTCCAGGTGGGGCAGCCCCGTATCTGGATGAGCATGAGCCGTGACGGGCTGCTTCCCCGGTCGTTTTCAAAAATCCACCCGAAATACAAAACTCCCTGGTTTTCAACGGTCATAGCCGGCATCCTGGTTGCAATTCCGTCTCTTTTCATGAATCTTACCGAAGTCACCGACCTCACAAGTATAGGCACCCTGTTTGCGTTTATCCTGGTTTCCGGCGGGGTGCTGGTGCTTCAGGGGGGATGGAAAAAGAACGATATCCCCAACAGTGAAAAAGGGTTTCAGGTGCCCTATTTCAACAGCCGGTATTTTTTACCCGTCATCTGGATCGGGGTATTCACCGCGCTGTACGTATGGAACCGCGCGGAAATCAGTAGCTTTTTTGCCATCCGCTTCGATATTGCTGCTATTCCGCACCTGCTGCTCACCGAATTCCCCATACTGATATTCATTATTGCCGCGATTGTGCTAACCTGGTATGGGATACGCAACCAGCTTTCGCTGATACCCGTGCTGGGTTTGCTGACGAATTTTTACCTCATGGCCCAGCTGGGAGTAACCAACTGGCTGCGATTCCTGGTGTGGCTGGCGATCGGGCTGGTGATTTATTTTAGTTACGGGAGGAGGCATAGTAAGTTGGGGAGGTGAGGAGGGTGGACGGGTGGACGAGTGGACGAGGGGACGAGTGGACGAGGGGACGAGGGGACGAGGGGACAGGGAACAGGGGACAGGTGGGGTGAGAGGGATTAG
>CAZVNF010000001.1:0-10688 GCA_964628215.1 uncultured Draconibacterium sp. | reverse complement strand
GGACGAGGGGACGAGGGGACAGGGAACAGGGGACAGGTGGGGTGAGAGGGATTAGTTGATAGAGATTTATATTTCAAAATGTCGTTTGTTGAAGTTGTAGTAATTATTTTGGCCGGCGTGGTGGTGGGTTTCATCAACACTTTGTCGGGGGGCGGATCGGTAATCAGTCTTTCGCTGCTGCTTATTCTGGGGTTGCCGGCCAACATTGCCAATGGAACCAACCGGATCAGTATATTTTTCCAGACGTTGTCGTCGGTGGGCAGTTTTACCAGGCAAAAGATGTTTACCGACTTGCGGCCGGTATGGCTGGCGGTTCCTGCCACCATCGGTGCGATTCTTGGCGCTTACCTGGCAGTGGATGTGAATACCCGGGTGATTGAAATTGCTATGGCAGCGGCGATGGTGATCATGTTGTTTTTCCTCTTTTATAAACCTGATAAATGGCTGAAGCAAAATTCACAACTCCTTTCAGACCCTATCCGATGGTGGCAACTGGTGATTTTTTTTGTCGTAGGCTTTTACGGTGGTTTCATCCAGGTGGGAGTGGGCTACTTCCTGCTGATGGCGCTTGTGCTGGGGGTAGGCTATGACCTTGTGAAGGCGAACGCGGTAAAGAACCTGATCGTCTTTTTTTACGCCATCTTTGCCCTGCTGGTTTTCATGATAGATGGAAAAGTAAACTATTTGTATGGGGTCATCCTGTCAGTTGGCAGCATGATCGGGGCATTGATCGCCTCACACCTGGCGGTGAAAAAAGGGGCGGGGTTCATCCGCCTGGTTATTTTACTTTCCGTTATATTGACGGTTTTGCAAATATCCGGATTGATCAACTTTACAGCATTGTTGTCATTTATGCATAAAGGAGATGTTTAACCCGGTGTGATTAATTCACAAAATTGTGTAATGCTCTCTTTTCTCCGTGGTTCTTCGTGTCTTCTTCGTGTAACTTCGTGTAATTTTGTTTCACAGAGAACCACAGAGAAATTTCACAGAGAGCCACAGAGGAAGTTTATCCGACTAATTCAGGTTATAGGAAAAAGAAAATTTAAGTATAAGAAATATTTTGATATTGTTCACTTTCGAGATAACTTTGCATGATGAATAAGCAAATTGTTTTTCATGGAGAATACTTTCTGGATTTTTATATGAAACTTGATAACAAAGTAAAGTTAAAAATCCAATATGTGTTTGAATTAATTAAGCAAGTCGACCGGGTTCCGGAAAAATTTCTTGCTCCTTTAATTGGATATGAAGGCCTTTTTGAAATAAAAATTGAATATCAATCAAATATTTATCGGGTTTTCTGTTGTTTTGACGAAGGGAATCTAGTGGTTTTATTTAACGGATTCCAGAAAAAATCACAAAAAACCCCCAAGGGAGAAATTGAGAGGGCGATGAGATTAAAGCAAGAGTATTTCTTACAAAAAAACAAACACCATGACTGGATATAAGGGTATAAAGACATTTGACGAATTACTAGAAAGAGAGCACGGTAAAATTGGGACCAACAGCCGGAATGAATATGAAGCAAGTGCCCAGATGTTCGTTTTGAGTGAAATGCTTAAAGAAGCACGCAAAGAATCTAAAATGACTCAGGAACAATTAGCTGAGAAAACAGGAACGAAAAAAAGCTATATTTCACGCATTGAAAATGCAAAAGGCAATATTCAGCTGTCCACCCTGATCAGGATTTTTGAAAAAGGACTTAACCGGAAAATCGGGTTAACATTTCTTTAAAAATCAGAAAATCAAAGAATAACAACTTACTGTTTCTCATATTGCTGCACTTCGTCGTGCACATATTCCAGTGTTACTCCGGCCTGGATGAACATCTCCTCCGATTCCTTGCCATCATGGTATTTCCGTTCGCATACTACACGTTCGATACCGCAGTTGATGATGAGCATGGCGCAGGTTCGGCACGGGGTCATTCTGCAGTACAGGGTGGCCCTCTCCAGCGGAATCCCTAGGCGGGCCGCCTGGCAGATGGCATTTTGCTCGGCATGAACGGTGCGCATGCAGTGCTGGGTGATGCGCTCATCCTCATGAAGCACTTTCTTCATCAGGTGTCCTACCTCGTCACAATGGGGCAGCCCCCGGGGGGACCCCACATATCCGGTAACAAGGATCTGCTTATCACGGGCAATCACGCATCCGCTCCGGCCACGGTCGCAGGTGGCTCGTTCGGAAACGGTATGGGCGATTTGCATAAAATACTCATCCCACGAGGGACGGACATAGGCTGTTGGTTCCATAATCTTATTGTATTGCCCTGTAAAGGTACAAATTATGAATGCCGGCACCTAAAATAAATCTACCTTTGTACTGTCCACTGAAAATCCTTAAAACCTGTCATATTATGAAGTCAAAATTTACCCTTGTTGTGTTTTTGCTGATCATCAGCACGCTTTTCTCGATGGCGGCCAACTTCTCCTTCCTCTCTTATACGGTAAAACAACCTGACGGGACAACGATCAATTGTTTTGTTTCCGGGGATGAATACTTTAACTGGCTGCACAACCAGGATGGATATACCATAATACAGGCTCCCGACGGTTATTATTACTGGGGCATCGCCAGCGGCGACAGTGTGGTTCCCACCGCATTCCTGGCTGATAAAACAGACCCTGCACAGATCGGGCTGGCAAAGTGGGCAAAAATTTCGCTGGCCCGGTACAACGAGCGCAAAGCTTTTTATGCCCTGAATACCGACCAGTCAGAAAAGGCACCCCATACCGGCACCATGAACAACCTGGCGGTGTATATCCGTTTTAACGACGACATCGAGTTTACTTCCACCCGCCAGATGTATGACAATAAATTCAACCTGCCCACCGGACAATCTTTGAAATCGTATTACTCTGAAGTATCCTATGAAACTTTCAACCTCAGCACCACGCACTATCCGGAATGTGCCATGACCACCAATCTTTCTTACCAGGATACCCACAACCGCAACTATTTTGAACCGTACAATGCCACCTCCAACCCGGGAGGTTACAATGGCAATTCTGAGCGAACCGAGCGGGAGCATGCCTTACTGAGAGATGCCATCAACTGGATCAATGCCAATTCACCGGTGCCAACAAGTTTAAATATTGATGGCGACAATGACGGCAAGGTTGATAACGTGTGTTTCATCATCCGGGGCGGAAACGGAGCCTGGGCTGAACTGCTTTGGGCGCACCGGTGGTCGCTGTATTCCTATACTGTCAACATCAATGGCAAACGGGTGTCGGATTATACTTTTCAGCCCGAAAGCCAGGTAGGTTTAACCACCCTGTGCCATGAAATGTTTCATGCACTCGGCTCCCCCGATTTATACCATTATTCCAGTGATGGCTTTGCTCCTGTCGGACCATGGGACCTGATGGAAAATGGCAGCGGTCACATGAGCGCATATATGAAATGGAGATACACCGAAAATTCGTGGATTGCCTCCATGCCTGCCATCACGGTATCCGGAACTTATACTCTGCATCCGTTATCCTCTTCCACCAACAACTGCTACACAATAGCTTCCCCGAATTCTCCCGGCCAGTTTTTCGTTGTGGAGTACCGTAAAAAAACGGGAACCTTCGAAAACTCCCTTCCGGGTTCAGGATTGCTTGTTTACCGCATCGACCCCTCCGAACAGGGAAATGCCGGCGGCCCTCCGGATGAGGTTTATGTTTACAGGCCCGGGGGTACCCCAACGGCCAACGGCACCACCAACAACGCCTATTTTTCAGCAGGTACCCACAGGACCAAAATCAATGACTTCACCAATCCAAGCTCGTTTCTCCAGGATGGTTCCCCCGGCGGACTGGATATTTCGAATATCACGGAAGCAGACACCACAATTTCATTCACGGTGAATATCATCGACCTCGATGATCCGGCCGATTATACTGCTACCGCCGTCAGCACTAACGATATTCTGCTGAAATGGAATAAAAATTCTGCCGGTGACAAAATCATGATCTCTTACAATACTTCCGGTCAATTTGGGGTCCCTGCAGCGGGAACCACTTATCTGCCTGGTGATTCCATAATTGGAGGAGGCCGGGTAATTTACTTAGGAACAGATATATCGTACAGTCACTCAGGTCTTGAGCCGCAGAAGAAATATTATTACAAAGCCTGGTCAGTACTCCCCGGAAATGCGTATTCAACCGGGCTGGTCCGGTATGCCACTACCTTATGCGGTACAATACTCTCTTTCCCGTTTACCGAGGATTTCGAGAACAGTTCAGACGGGCCACAATGCTGGTTTGAAGACAATACCGATCCCTCATGGAACTTCACAGAGGGCAACGGACTGGGAAGCCCATACGGGTACCCGGCCACTGCACATTCCGGCACACGCAATGCCTGCCTGGTGGATGCCACCGTAGCCCCCGATATCTGCACCCTGGTTACGCCTCTTCTTAATTTTGCGTCATATACCGATGTAAAGGTGAAATTCTGGATGTTTATGCAAAAATGGGGTTCCCGCCAGGATGAACTGGCCGTGTTATACCGCACCAACCCCGGTCTCCCCTGGATAACCCTGCAGAATTTTAACCAGTCAATAGCCTCGTGGACCGAGCAAATCATTGATCTGCCGGCAGGGATCACAAACGTTCAGATCGGTTTCAGGGGAACCGCCAAATGGGCGCTTGGCGTATGTATCGATGATGTCGAGATATCAGGAAACCCGATAGTTACGCTGAATGTGGCCCCGGCCACCCGGAATGTGCCCATGGAATCGGGCGCGGTTACCTTTGCCGTTGCCTGCCCGGTTGACTGGACCACCCTCTGCGATGCCCCGTCATGGTGTACCATTACCCCTTCGGGCATTGGAAACAATACGATAACAGCAGCTTATACTGAGAATCCCCTTTACAGCAAGCGAACGGCAAACATCACTGTAACTGCTTCCGGCGGGCTCTCTCAAACAGTTACCATCGTCCAGAATGCCTCAAACGTGTCGGTTGAAGAACTTACTTCAAATGGCATCCGTGTATACCCCAATCCTGCCTCCGGGTACTGCAGGATCGTTGATGAACAGGGGAAAAACCGGATCAATGAAATCGCCTTCACCGATTTTACGGGAAGGGTAATCTTGTCGCGCTCCGGGCATGGGGAGCATGAATTCGGGTTCGACCTGTCATCTCTGGCCCCGGGCACCTATATGGTAAAAATAAAAGGAGAATCGGTGACAGTGAACCGCAAGCTGATCATTATCCGGTAATTTGTTTGAGGACCTTTTCAACTTCTGCGAAAAGTTCCTCCCTGGATCCATTGTTATTCATCACGAAATCAGCCTCCCTGATACAGGCTTTGAGGTTCTGTTTGTTCGGATCGGAGGTGTTCATTTCCCTGGCTTCATCTTCAGTGAATGTGTCAAATGAAATGTGGTCTGTTTCCGACTGTCTTTCCGTGATCCGCTGATACCGTATCAAAGGGTCGGCATCCACGGCAAAAAGGAAGAACCTTCCCTTTTCGCGCAACGAATCTATTTCACCCGGGGTACGAATGCTTTCGATGATGCAGTTTTTTCCAACCTGCGCCGCTTCAAAGTACAACTGATCCGTAACATAAGAGGGGCCATGTTTGCCCCGCAATTCATTTGCCACGGTAACCATGCTGTCGCGGTTCTCCGCCATCCCCCTCCGGTTGATCTCCTTCAGCAGAAACGACCTCACAGAGTAGTGGTCAAACCCCCGCTTCCCCACCAGGTATTCCACAACCGTTCCTTTGCCAGCCCCCAATGTGCCTGTAATGCCTATGATTATCATTCGAAATTCAAGATTCGTTGATCAATATTCAATATTCATTCAGATATCCCCCGCCTTCAGCCGTTCAATCCACTTCTCCGCAGTAACCGGCCGGTAATTCTCAAGACCGGTCATCAGTGCAGCGAACTCATCCCGGATTAACAACATGTTACGGTGTTCAGGGCGGAGGAACTTTTCTGAAACCGCATGGTCCAGCATTTTCAGCAGCGGGTCAAAAAAACCATCCAGGTTCAGCAACCCGATCGGTTTGTTGATGATGCCGAGCTGATTCCAGGTAAGCACTTCGAAAAGCTCATCAAGGGTGCCAAATGCTCCGGGCAGTGCAACGAATGCGTCGGAAAGATCGGCCATTCTGGCTTTGCGTTCCTGCATCCCGTCTACAATATACATTTCGGTGAGTCCGGCGTGGGCAACTTCACGTTCAACAAGCGATTTGGGCATCACCCCGATCACCTTTCCGCCGCCGGCAAGCATGGTATCGGCAAGTACCCCCATCAACCCGACATTGGCGCCTCCGTAAACCAGCACGATTTCTTTTGCCAGGAGATATTTTGCCAGGTCAATGGCAGCATCGGTATAAAGTTGCTGCCTGCCAAGGCTGGATCCGCAAAAAACGCAAAGTGACTGAATCATTAATTCTGTATTTTTGTTTTTAAATATGAGTCAAAGATAACAAGAATTCTTATACCCTGCCTTAATCCACTCACCATGTTATACCCTTTAAAATTCAAACCTGTATTCAAAGATAAGATATGGGGAGGTCAGAAAATCAGGACGAAACTGGGACTTGACTTTTCACCTCTTCCCAATTGCGGTGAGGCATGGGCACTGTCGGGGGTTCCCGGTTGCCAGACGGTTATTGCCAACGGTTACCTTGAGGGAAATGAACTTAATGAGATCCTCGAAATTTACATGGATGAGCTGGCAGGAGAGAAGGTGTATGAGAAATATCCCGGCGAGTTCCCGATCCTGGTTAAATTTCTGGATTCCAACGACTGGCTTTCCATCCAGGTCCATCCCGACGATGCACTGGCCGCCCGGCGCAACATCGGAAGAGGCAAAACCGAGATGTGGTATGTGCTGGATGCCGACCCGGGGGCTGAGTTGATCTCAGGGTTCAACCGGAAAATGAACTCCGCCACCTACCTTGATTTCCTGCAGAAAAAGCAGTTGAAAGAGGTGCTCAACGTGGAGAAGGTTGCAAAAGGCGATTCTTTCTTTATCCCTTCGGGCAGGGTTCATGCTCTTGGCCCGGGGCTCCTTCTGGCAGAAATTCAGCAAACCTCCGATACCACATACCGCATTTATGACTGGGACCGGGTTGACAGTGAAGGCAAATCAAGGGAACTTCACACCGACCTCGCCCTCGAAGCCATCGATTTCAGCCCGGTTGAGTCGTACCGCACACAATACCGGCAGGTGGTTAACAAGCCCGCCACTCTGGCCGATTGCCCCTTCTTCACCACCAACTTGTTATACCATACCCAGGAGACTTACAAAGATTACAGCACCCTTGACTCGTTTGTGATCTACGTGTGTGCAGAGGGAAAAGCCCTTATCCGCACCGGGGATGAAAGCATTTCCATTGCCGCTGGAGAGGTGGTGCTGCTGCCCGCAATCCTTACCGAGGCAACCTTGATTCCTGAACCCGGCGTGAAGATTTTAGAGGTCTATATTCCATAATTTTCCTATTTTTGTGAAGTAAAAAACAACTTATGACGAAGGCCACCCGCTTATTCCTGCTTTTCTTGTTTATCGCCTCCTGCACCTGTGCACAGGAAGGTGTTTTTGCCTATAAGAAACTCCCGTCTGTTAAACTCAAGACTGTGAAAGGTCTTCCTTTCACTTCCGACAGCATTGTCAACAACGGAAAACCCATCATCATCAGCTTCTGGGCCACCTGGTGCAAACCCTGTGTACGCGAACTGACCACCATTGCTGATGTGTACGATGAATGGATAGCCGAAACAGGGGTGAAACTGTACGCCATATCGGTAGACGATTCGCGTTCCATGACCCTGGTGGCGCCCATGATCAACGGAAAAGGATGGGAATATACGGTTTTGCTTGATCCTAACAGCGATTTCAAGCGTGCAATGAACGTCGGACCCATCCCGCATACATTCCTTCTGAACGGGCAGGGACAAGTGGTTTATCAGCATACCTCCTTTGCAGAAGGCGACGAATTGAACCTGATTGAAATGGTTCGCAAACTCAACCGTGGCGAAGAGATTAAATAATCAGCAATATTGTGGGTTTTATCATCTAATACACCATACACCTTGAATAGACGTATAACCTGTTTAATGGGAGCAATCAGTTTTTTGCTTCTTTCTCCTGTGATCGTCAAGTCGCAGGACTTGCTCAAAGGCAGTGAGGTTCACGGCAGCATGCAGGCCGATGCCTCCTATTACCTCACCGATCCGAAAACCGGGATCACCGATTCAACCCTGGATGGAAAACTCATCCGGATGAATGCCTTTACAGAGGTAAATTATTCCCTTGGGAATTTTACCGCCGGGATGCGTTTTGAGGCCTATCTTCCCCCGCTTACAGGATACGATGCACAATACAACGGAGTAGGCGTGCCCTACTGGTATGTCAATTACAAAAATGACTACATCGATATCACCGCAGGGAATTTTTATGAGCAGTTCGGCTACGGGATGATCCTGCGAACTTACCAGGAATGGACCCTTGGATATGACAACTCCCTGCGCGGACTCCGCGTAAAGGTGATGCCGGTGAAGGGGATCACCCTCAAGGGCGTGTACGGGGTACAACGCTATTACTGGGAACCCTACAAGGATTACAACCGAGGCATTGTGAAAGGGTTCGATGCTGATTTCTACCTGAACGACATTTTCACCAGCCTGAATGATGCCAAAGTAAAACTGACACTCGGCGGCTCGTTTGTAAGCAATTACCAGCAGGGAGCCACCAAGGATATCCCTTCCGGCGGCGACATTCTTTCCCTGAAACTTCCTGAAAACGTATCCAATTACGGAGGACGGTTCAATTTGAACATCGGCGACTTCAACTGGTTTACCGAATATGCCCATAAAATTAACGACCCTACCGCCATGAACAACTATATTTACAAGAATGGCGACGGGTTATTTACCAATCTGTCCTATTCCAAAACGGGGTTGGGCATCTCCCTGATGTCGAAGTGGATCGACAATATGAGTTACAAATCTGACCGTTCGGTGACAAATAACATGCTCAATATCAATTACCTTCCTTCCATAACCAAGGAACATTCCTATGCGCTGGCCAGCATGTACCCTTATTCAACCCAGCCCAATGGCGAAGTAGGGATCTCAGGAACCGTCACCCTGCATTTTGCGAAAAACTCCACCCTGGGAGGTAAAACCGGATTGTCGGTTGCAGCGAATTTTTCACAGGTAAACGGCCTTAAAAAAACGGCGGTGAACGATACCACCTATATCGGCCAGATCGGAACACTGGGATATGCCTCCTCCTTTTACGGGATTGGCAGCGAGGTGTATTACCAGGATGCCAACGTGGAAGTGTCTAAGAAATTCAATAAGAAATGGAAGGGGATTTTTACCTACCTCTACCAGACCTATAACAAGGATGTAATTGAAGCACACGCCCCCGGTGATTTTGGCACCATCTATTCCCAGATCGGTATCGCCGACATTGCCTGGAACATTACCAAAAAACACACCCTTCGCTGGGAAGTACAGGGATTATGGACAAAGCAGGATAAAGGGAACTGGGTTGCGGCACTGGTTGAACTCACCATCTCCCCGGCATGGTTTGTTTCGGTGATGGATCAGTACAACTATGGCAATGAAGATGCCTCCAACCGCTTGAATTACTATACCCTTAGCGCCGGTTATACCAACCATTCAACCCGGGTCGCATTCTCATACGGCAGGCAGCGCGAAGGGATCATCTGTGTTGGCGGTGTTTGCCGGTATGTGCCTGCAACAAACGGGCTTACCCTCACCATCACCAGCAGTTTCTGATCTGATTGACGGAGTTTATTGAATTTGGATTAAAAAATTGAACAATATATGAAAACGATATTCCGGTTGACCCTCCTGGTACTTTTTGGAACTGCGTTACTGCAGTCCTGCACCAAGATCAGCGAACCCTATTATACCACACAGCAGTCGGTTTTGGTGGATACCACCATGCGGTCGGTGCTGGTTGAGGATTACACGGGGCACCTGTGTGTCAATTGTGCCCCGGCAGCAAAAATCGCTAATACGATCCAGGAACTTTATTCCGGGCAGGTATTTGTGATCGCAGTACATGCCGGGCAGTTTGCCAAACCCAATCCCTCAAGTTACTTTCCCTATCTCACGGGTGATTACCGGAGTGAAACTGGAAACGACTGGAACGGGTACAGTGGTTTCAGCATTGATTCCTACCCGAAAGGGATGGTAAGCAGGCGGCCGTACAACGGGAAAACCTCCTTTGGTACATCCGAATGGAACCAGGCAGTAAAGGAGGCCGTAAAACTGCCAAAAGTGGCCATTATGACGATCCATAATACCTTTAACAGCACCACGAAACTTTTAAACTCCAAAGTGGATGTTAAATTCCTGATGGGTTATACCGGCAAAGTAAATTTAACGGTGTGTATCCTTGAAGACAGCATTTACGGGGGACAATTAAACATCATCCCTCCCGACTCAACCCCCATCATGAAGAATTTCAGGTTTATGCATATGCTGAGGGGCTCGCTCAACGGGAGTTTTGGAGAGGAAATTGCCAGCAATCCTGTCGTGGATAATTTGGTTTCCAAATCATTTTCGCTTGACTTCACCGATAAAACCTGGGTGCCCGCACATTGCAGTGTGATCGCTTTTATCTCCGATGCCACCAGCAAGGAGGTGTTGCATGTGGTTAAGTCGGAGGATATTAAGCTTTAATACCTCATCCCCCGGC